>JAWOER010000054.1:0-3339 GCA_046482655.1 Candidatus Delongbacteria bacterium
CCTTTGCTCAACTATGACCAGAACATTGAATGGAAAAGAGCACGCGAGGGAAGGCTTTATGACGGCAATTTTGTTCAGACATCTCACGGGAGTTTAACCACTTGGCTGCTCCTTCAGTACGAGGAAGCGGTGATCAATCAGAAGATCGGAGATGATTTTATTTTCAGGTTCAGGTACAAAAGTTATGATAACCGCCACCTTTCATACAACGAAAAAGTTACAACCGTCGGGCTCGGATATAATCTGAATGAGAATTTTACGCTTATTGCCGACACAGATCTTTCCGATCTTAAAGAGGAAGTTGACATAAAGCCCGGAATACTCTACACTTTCCAGACGGTTTACGCGTATTTCGGCGTCAGTTTTGACGATTTTATTTTCGATCTTAAGAACATGGGTGACGGGAAGAACTCTAATTTACCTTTAACACTTTCGACCGACATAAGATTTTCATTCAGCAGACTCTATTTCTTCATCTCCGGAAACTACGGAACGGGATTTGAAAGAACATGGGATCCGGGTCCTTACACCGATAAACTTTACCATAAACAGCAGAAGAAGAATTTTTACGGTAGGATCGAATACGATATCAATGACCGGCTTAAACCTTACGCGGAATTCTTTTACGATGATTTTTTTGAAGCTAAAGACCTGAAAGATACTACTCTCGATACTTCGCAGTACTCATTCAGTGCAAAAGTCTCAAACGCAAAGATCGGCGCACTCTGGGCACTGAACAAAAAAAGCAGAATTGACGCCGGAGCCGCTTACGCGATACTTGATCATAAAATGGATGTTACCGAAGGAACAAGACAAAGTTACACAATAAAATACCCCGCTCTATTACCTTATATAATATACAAGTACGATATTCACACTAAATTCACAGGTGAAATTTCTTATATGGGATCTTACACTGTGAACGAGGATGAAGATAATTATTACTATGCGGTCAAAGATGAACATTACTGGGATAAAGAACTTATTAAACTTGGATTTGAATATAGATTTTCGCCTAACGCAAGCCTCTACATTTCTGCGGGACAACTCATAAACACCGGTGTTTTCGGTGGCGGCAACGCAAGATTCAACCTTGTCTTTTAGTATTTAACTGTAATTTTTGTGTTGACAACCCGAATAAAATATCGTAATTTGTACAGACAGGTGGTTAAAAAAATTTAAATAATGAATTTAAGCAATTGTGAGGGCTCGTATGAAAAAAATAATCCTGTTTACTCTGATCACATCTGTTTCTTTATTTGCACAGAGAACAGAGATCGAAACAGAGATCTTAAAGAACGAATTTGAAGGCGGCGGGTATTTTGGCTACGGATTTAACACTGCCGACAAACCTGTAGCAGAAACAGAAATAACGGTCCCGTATGTACAGTACCATCTGGAAACCATACAGCAGGAAAAGAACAAGTTCTACCTTACGGGCGCTGCAGGATACAGAATGCATAAAAAGACCGTTGACGGAAAAGCAGAAGATAACGAAGATCAGTTCGGGTCCGAATTTTATTTAGACTTAGACCCACAGATCAGGATATATGTTCCACAAAACAAGATCAACGAATTTTTTAACAAAGAAGGAAACGACGAAGAGAATGACGAATGGACCGGATCGTGGACAGAAGAAAAAGAACAGAACAAGAAAAATAAATGGTTCACATCCTTCGGACTGCCCGTAAAGTATAGCAGCATCACTCCTCAAAACGAGACAGCAGATCCATACAATCATACGATCGTGGATTTTACTTTTAATCTCGGATATGATGATAAAGCGGTCGATATGAAAAAGCTTTCCCCCTGGGCAGAATTTGAAAACGGACTTTTTGCCTACGGACTTTTTGAGTACAGGCTCAATGAATCAAATGATAACGAATCCTACGAAAAGATGCCAATGACACTCGGATTAGCTTCTGACTATGCCTATGACATGGATGATTTTATTAAAAATTCAATGATTAAGGGTTTTTTGAGTTTAAGATATCAGATGGAAGCTGATGCGATCAGGTTTTTCCCTTATGAATTCGTAAAGGGTCCCTACAAAGGTCAGTACATGGAACTGAGTTACGGGTTCAAGTATGCTAAAGATATAAATACTCAATTTAATTTACTAACCAGCCTCCATTACACAACAAACCAGCTTTTGGACGAGCACGGAGACAGTATAAATGCACTGTATTTTGACTCAAGGCTCAATTATTACCCGATCCCTGAACTCAATACATTCGGCGGTTTTAAAATGGACCTTCATTTAAAAAAGAAGGATAAGGAACCCGAATTCAAATTCTATTTTGGAGCCGTATATACTTTTGACATCCTTAAACTTAACGAAAAGGACGAAGAGGAAGGATACGGTTTCTAATCTAATAAAGGAGTCTCCTATGAAAATATCCTCTCTATTTATTTTTATTTACGGTATAACGGTCTGTCTTTTTGGACAGATCAGAAATGTGGAAACAGAAATAATAAAAAACCGGCTATATGCAGGAGGGTATTCTTCTTTTTCCCATATCAGCAAAGATGATACAGAATCTGCCACAGAACTGGGTATTCCCGTAGCTGTTTACAGACTGGAAACCGTCCAGCAGGATCTCAACAGCTTTGATCTGACCATAAATTCCGGATACAGATTGTACAGGGAAAAAAGTGAGAACTCACCTGATGTGGATAATGACTTCAGCAAATCCTTTTACATTGACATTGACCCCGAAATTGAGTTCCGGCTTCACGGCAACAAAGGATCATCTTCTCCTGTAATAGAAACAATAGATCCGGATAGTTACTGGGATGAAGTTGAAGAAGAGGAAAGTGACGATTTTATTTACTCAGAACCGGAAGGCCCTGTGCACAAATGGTTCACATCGGTCGCACTTCCCATGTATTATGAGTCTGACGAAACGACTCTTGATATGAGATGCCATTTTGGTTACGATGATATGTTGACCGACATTAAAAATCTTACGCCGTGGGAGCATTTCAAAAAAGGCTTTAGCGCATACGCCGTCTTTGAATACAGGCTGACCGAAGAAAGAGAGGGTGTTACCGGAGAAAAAAGACCCCTGTCGGCAGGAATATTTTCTGAATACGCGCGGGAACTGCACGGAGTGCTTTCTAAATCTACAGGAACTGCATTTTTAGACATCAAACACCAGTTCATCAAAGAAGCCCGGACAGAATTATGCCAGGGCCGGCCGGGGCCGGTCCAGATCCTGAAAATCATCTCCGGCCACCCGAAGCGTTCCCAGGTCGTCCGGCTGGATAAACAGCCTGCGGCGGCCTAAGACACGGCAAGCCATAAGACGCTACTACTCTCGCTGAATCCTTCTGTAA
>JAWOER010000073.1:0-9578 GCA_046482655.1 Candidatus Delongbacteria bacterium
ATTACTTTTTTCAAGTTGGTCCCTGATCCGGAAATATACGCCGCTATGTTAAAACTTTTCATTTATATCCTGGTCAGTTCTTTGTAGCTGTTCAAAAAGTCGGGTTCGATCGTTTTAATAACAAGGAACTTATCAGTATTTTCCGCCCTGGCTTTTTTAATAAAGACCTCGGCTGTCAATTTAGTATCGGATCTCCTCTCGGCATCCAAAAGCAGCAGATGACCCATAATTATATTCCCGGCCATCTCCACAAGCCTTCTTGCGTGGAAATCAAGATATTCCTGCTCATTATATTTTTCCACAAGTTCTATGGCCGTATCGTACTCTTTTTTCATTACTTTGAGTTCTTTGAGCAAAAATTCCAGGTCATACGAGATTTTATGCGAAGCGTATTCGTTCATCATATCTCCAAAAAGCCCGCTGGTAACACCTTTTATGGCTGCCACTACCTGCAGCTGGGTCGTTCCTTCGTATATTGAGGTTATCCGGGCATCCCTGTATAATCTTTCTACAGGAAAATCTTTCGTAAATCCGGTGCCGCCGTGTATCTGTATCGAATCATAAGTTATTTTGTTGCACGCTTCCGATGAAAGCCCTTTGATGAGAGGTGTACAAAAATCCGCCCGTCTTTTATACAATTTGAGGTCAGCCTTTTCCTCTTTGGTCAGTTCGCGTTCATTAGATATATCTTCCAGAGCTTTATAAATATCGACGAACCTTGAGGTTTCATAGTACAAAGTTCTTAAAGCGGCAATTACGACCTTCATATCGGTCAGGATCTCAAAAACCGGGGGGAACTGATTTATGGTTTTTCCGAACTGGGCTCTTTCTTTTGAATACTTTAGGGCTTCTCTGTAGGCAGCCTCTGCAAGGCCTATAGCCTGTCCGCTGACTCCCAGCCTTGCCCCGTTCATAAGTGACATGACATATTTGATCAATCCGAATTTTCTTTTACCGATAAGCAGAGCAGGAGAATTCTTAAAAACCATTTCGCAGGTCGGTGAGCCGTGTATGCCCATTTTATCTTCGATCCTCCTTATCTGAACAGTGTCGTCTCTTTCATAAAGGAGCATAGAAAGGCCTCGTCCGCCTTTGGTGCCCTCTTCTGTTCTTGCCAGGACCAGCGAAAGTTCAGCATTGCCGTTGGTAATAAATCTTTTTACTCCGTTCAGTCTCCAGCACTTTGAACTCTCGTCCCAGTGAGCTTTTAGCTGAACTGCCTGAAGGTCCGAACCTGCATCCGGCTCTGTCAGTATCATTGCCCCGGTGGTTTCACCGGAAGTGAACCTGGGTATGTATTTTGTCTTTATATCTTCATCCGCGAATTCTCTGACCGTTTCCCCGATATCCTGGAGCCCGAACAGGTTCATCAGGCTTGCATCGGCCCTGGACACCATCTCTATCATCATGCTGTAAACTGTAGTGGGAAAGTTCAATCCGCCGTATTTTCTGGGTTGGGTAACTCCCGTCAGTCTTGCCTGTCTCAAAGCGTTCAGATTTTTAACTGTTCCGTCTGCATAATGGACGCGGTTGTTTTCCAGCCTTGCTCCTTCCCGGTCCACAGAATCAGCATTAAGCGCGATTATTTCTCCGGCGATCTCACCGACTATTTCCAGAACAGAATCATAATTGTCCACTGCATCTTCGTAGTTGGAAGGCTGATACTCCTCAGGCTTAATATTATCTTTGCCGAAGTATTCTTTTTCTTCTGTTTTGAAGTTTCTTTCTTTAAGCTCTACTATCTTTTTCATGAGCGGATGATTAAGATGAAACTTCAGATCCTGATTATCTCTGTAAAAATTCGTCATTTCGACTGCTCCTTATAGTGCTTGATCATTTTTGGTATTACTGAATGCAGGTCGCCTGTGATTGCCACATCTGCAATAGAATTGATCGGAGCTTCCGGGTCTGTATTTATTGAAATGATCTGTGCAGAAGCATCCATTCCTGCTCTGTGCTGTATTGCGCCCGATATTCCGCAGGCAATATAGAGTTTGGGTCTTACGGTAACACCAGTTTGTCCCACCTGTCTTTCGTGGTCTGCAAATCCTGCATCTACGGCCGCTCTGGAGGCTCCTACCTCTCCTCCCACGATACCGGCAAGTTCGAATAAAATGTCGAAACCCTCTCTTGAACCTACGCCGAATCCTCCGGCAACGATTATCTGAGCTGCGCCGAGATTTACTTTTTTCGGCTCAATATGTCTGTCTATGATCCTGACCGCCTGCTTTATATCCTTGAGGACAGAAGAGGCTTTTATGCTTATAATTTTGGCACGGACAGGATTTTTGGCGGGTTCTTTTTTCATAACGCCTTCTCTGACAGTTGCCATTTGAGGTCTTGTTTCGGGATTAACGATTGTAGCTATAATATTTCCTCCAAAAGCAGGTCTTATCTGGTACAGTAGGTTTTTGTGTTCTTTGCCCGCTTTCGGATCCGAATAGTTCCCGATAACAAGATCGGTACAATCCGCGGTAAGACCGCATTTAAGAGCTGATGCGATCCGGGGAGCCAGGTCTCTACCGATCGAAGTCGCTCCGACAAGTACGATCTGCGGCTCATTCACTTTTATAATGTGTTCCATTATGGCTGAATGCGGAAGTGTTGTGTAGGGCGATAATTTCGCATCTTCAGCTACAAATATCTTATCTGCTCCATAGGGTCCGATCTGTTTTTCAATATTTTTCAGGTCAGAACCGAGAACAACGGCTTCGACCTCACAGTCAATTTCTTTAGCAAGTTTTACTGCTTTTGAGATCAATTCCAGGCTGACATCGGATACTTTACCGTCTTCGATCTCACAATATACACAAATATTATTCACTTTTTACCCCAATGTATGGTTTGTAATTAGTTCATTCATAAGATTTTTGATGTCGCTGTCACTGTCTTTTATAACAACTGCATCTTTGGCCTGTAAAACAACATTCTCGATCTTTTTAACTTTTGTCGGAGATCCCGCCAGTCCTATTTTGCAGTCTTCGCATTCAAGGTCATCCAGGCTCAGTTCTGATATTTTCAGGTGGGGTCCGGTTCTGACGGACTGATCAATATAATCATCATCCAGGATCTGCAGCTCTGTGGGAGTTTTTGCATGTTTGTATTTCATAAACAATTTTGCGTTTTTGGGTCTGCATGGTGCGGCTGAACCGTGAACAGTTACAAGTGCGGGAAGAGAGCTTTCCACGACCTCTATGCCTCTTTCGAGTCTGCGTCTGATCTTGATCTTATTTTTTTTAATATCGAGAACTTCTTCGGCGTAAGTGATCTGCGGAAGGTTGAGTTTTTCTGCAGTTTGAGGACCCACCTGAGCGGTATCTCCGTCAATTGCCTGCCTGCCGGATATTATAAGGTCATAGTTACCTATCTTTTCTACTGCTTTTGAGATCACATACGAGGTTGCAAGTGTATCTGCACCGGCAAACCTCCTGTCAGTTATCAGAAAGCCTTTGTCCGCATTACGGTAAAGGCTTTCTCTGACTATGTCTGCGGCCCTGGGGGGTCCCATTGTCAGAATTATAACCTCGGTGTCTTCATATCTGTCTTTGATCAGAAGTGCCTGTTCCAGAGCATTTAGGTCCTCGGGATTATAAATAGCCGGCAGAGCGGCCCTGTTAACGGTCCCGTCGGATTTCATTGCATCTTCTTTCACATTCCTTGTGTCGGGAACCTGTTTGGCAAGCACAATGATTCTGAAAGCCATTTTACCTCCGTATTATTCTTGGTTTTTTCACAATACTGCTCCTTTATCCTATAAGTTGAAAACTGATAGAATATATTAAATAAGGAACGCTTTAGCAACCCAAAATTGAAAATTTGGCTTTTATTCGGATTGACAAACCTGTTATGTTTTTATATCTTGCACATTAGAATAAAATGCTCTGTGAGGTTGAGTTATGTCAAAATTAATGGTGAGTGTTGCCGGCATCAGGGGAGTTGTAGGAGAATCTTTTACTCCGGATGTTATCGTAAGATATGTAAGTGCATACTCCAGACTTATCAACAGCGGACCTGTTGTCGTAGGTAGAGATACGAGACCCTCAGGCAAGGCGATACAGGAACTGGTCTGTTCCGTTTTGAACATGTGCGGAAGAGATACAATAGATATTGGTATTGCAGCAACTCCCACAGTTGCGATGGCAATCGAGGTTTTTGAGGCGGCAGGGGGTATCGCAATAACAGCCAGTCATAACCCTTCTGAATGGAACGCTTTAAAATTCATGGATGAAAAAACCCTTTTTCTAAATGAGCGACAAGGCGAGAAGCTCCATTACATACTCACAGAAGATCGGCTGTTATATGCTTCACACGATCAGATCGGTTCTACAAAAACCGATACGGAGGAAGCAAGAAAATATCACATTAAAAGGATATTGGATATACCGTATATAAACAAAAGCGATATCAGAAAGAAAACATTCAGAGTGGCGATCGACTGTGTTAACGGGGCAGGAAGCCTGATCCTTCCCGAGCTTTTACAGGACCTCGGATGTTCTGTGACCAGGATCAACTCCGACCTGAGCGGGATATTCACTCACGGTGCAGAACCCGTACCGGAAAATATTACCGAAATTTGCGATATGATAAGGAACGGAAATTTTGATGTAGGAATGGTCGTCGATCCCGATTCGGACAGGCTTGCCCTGATAGACGAGAACGGTGATCCTGCGGGAGAGGAATACACTCTTGCCATGGCAGTTGATCTGATACTTTCCAAAAAAAGTTCTGATATTGCGCTGAATGTTTCGACCTCCAGAGTTTCAGAAGACATTGCCTCTCTTTACGGTCAGAAAACATTCAGGACCAAAGTAGGAGAGATCAATGTTTCGGAGCTTATGCTCGAAAAGGGTCTTTTGATAGGAGGTGAAGGCAACGGCGGAGTTATCATTCCCGAAATACATCCCGGCCGTGATGCTCTTGTTGCTGCTGCTGTAATACTTCAGTATATGATGGAAAAAGACACATTCTTTTCCGAGATACTGAAAGATCTTCCTTCGTACAGTATGGTCAAGGATAAGGTGTCGGTAAAAGGGGTGGATCTCAACGAAAGAATGAAAATTATAACAGAAGGCGTCCCTGACGGGCTGATCGATTTTACTGACGGAATAAAAATAAACAGCGAGGACAGCTGGGTACAGCTCAGGAAGTCCAATACCGAACCTATCGTAAGGATATTTGCAGAAGCAAAGACAAAAGAAGAGGCACTGTCGATTGTAGAAAAATATAAAGGGATGTTAATTGGTTAAAAAAATATCTGTTCTATTAGTTTTGGCAATATCAGCTTTGGACCTGTTGTCCGCAGACAATAGGAGGGAGGAGTTGCTGGCCGGAGCAACGGAACAGGGTGTCCCCTCGTTCAGCTATAATATTTTCCGGACTCTGAGTGAGAATAGAGAAAATTTTTTGATAAATGTACATATTGCAATTTCCAATGACAGACTTCAGTTCATAAAAGAAGATGATATTTACAGATCGTCTTATTCGGTATCTGTCGGAGTGTTCAAAGACAGGGACACTGATGCTGTTCCCGTAGACCAGATATCCGAAGTGCATAAAATAAAGACACGAAAATATAAAGAAACACTTTCTTATGATCAGGACAGGACTCACGGTTATGAGTTTGAAATGAAAAAGGGCATATACACTGTGATAGTTGTTCTTAAAGATATTAACAGCGACAAGTCACATACAGTCAGGAGCGTGATCGAGTTTAATGATGATTCAGATATTATAATATCCGATCTCAGAATGGTGTTTTGGGAGGATGATGAAAGATTTGAGGAGACTTACGAGCCTTTGATCAATAATATCGTTGATAAACAGAGTCTTTATACCGGTGCTCTTTTAGAGATACAGAACCCTTCGCCCTTTCCTGTGACCTACGAAATTGACTACAGGATAATTAATATTGAAGGCAATAGCGTTTATAACGACGGTTTTGTTGCCAAAACAAAGGATAAGCTCCATTATCAGGTATTAAAAATCCCTCTTGAGAACCTTAAGGCGGGGAACTATAAAATAAAAGCGGAACTGCATATATCGGACAAAACATTTATAAGGGACGCAATTTTTTATTTAAGATGGAAAGATCTGTCACTGAATGTTTCCGATATAGATAAGGCGCTGGAGCAGATGCTGTACATAGTTGACTATGATTCTATGGAATATGTGTTCGATCTTGAAGAGGAAGAAAAAAGAACATGGTTCAAAAAATACTGGAATGATCTGGAAGGATCTTTGAGCCTGAAAAAGAATTCTCTTATGGAAGAATATTTTAGAAGAATAACTTATTCAAATGTACATTTTTCAGTGCCCAAGAAAGAAGGTTGGAAGACGGATATGGGTAAAGTTCTCTGTCTGATGGGTGATCCGGATGAAGTGCAGAACTATCCCTTCATTAACAATCAGAAACCGTATGAAGTATGGATCTATTATGACATCAATGCACAGTTCATATTTGATTATACGGGCGGCGAATACAGACTGAGGAGATAGGATAGTTATGAAAGTTTCTGTACTGTCGAGCGGCAGCGGGGGAAATTCAACTTTAATACAGTCAGATAAGTCAGCGATCCTAATTGATGCGGGTATAAGTGGCAAGAGGATAATGGAAAGACTGGATTCACTCTGTGCAGACGCAGCATCAATTAGCGGTCTGGTCATAACACACGATCATTCGGATCATATAAATGGTGCGGGAGTTATTGCCAGAAAACTAAAAATCCCGATATATATACATAAAGAGAATCTTGAAAATGTTTCACATAAGTTTGAAAAATGCGAGATAAGGCTGATCTCTGACAGGTTCAGCATAGAAGAGTTTGACATTCTGCCTTTTCCGATATCTCATGACGGAACGGCCAACTATGCGTACAATATTTTTTCCCGGGGGAAAAAGATCAGCCATCTTACCGATATCGGAATAGTTACTACTCTGGTTCGACAAAGGATAGCAGACAGTGATCTGATGGTACTTGAATCAAATCATGACACCGAGATGCTGAAAAACGGACCTTATCCGTGGTACTTAAAACAGAGAATATCGGGGAACCGCGGGCATCTTTCGAATATTTCTGCGTCAGGATTAATTAGAGATACTGTTCCAAAAAAACTTAAGAACCTGATACTTGCTCATCTGAGCAAAGAAAATAATGATCCTTCACTCGCCTACGATAATATGACCAGGACAAAAGAGGATCTGCGGCTTGATTTTAAGCTTCATACTGCTTTTCAGGATGCAGCAACAGAACTCGTGGAAGTATGAAAAAGAATAATATTATATATATGACCGCTGGAGAGGAGTCCGGTGATATGCTCGGAGGAGAGGTCCTAAAGAATCTTAAGGGGGCGAAGAATAATTTTGTTGTCAAGGGCATAGGCGGAAATGAGATGAAGTCACACGGTCTTATTTCTGTTTTCGACTCCCAAAAGCTGGGATTTATGGGTTTTTTTGAGCTTGTCAGGCATGTCTTCGTAATTAGGACTGCACTTAACACCGTTTACAGATCGATCTGTATTGACAGGCCGGAACTTATTTTGATGATAGATTTCTCTGAATTCCATATTAAGCTTGCAAAAAAGATAAAAAAAAGACTTCCCGACACAAAAATAATCAAATATGTGAGTCCCCAGATCTGGGCTTCCAGACCTTCCAGAATAAAGGACATTGTAAAATATTATGACTGTATATGCTGCATTTTGCCCTTTGAATCACAGATATATAAAAACGAGATGATAGACTGCCGCTATGTCGGACATCCGTTAAATGACAAGTACGATCTTAAATATTCCTTCACGGAGTTTTATAAAAAATTCGGTCTTGATGAAAATAAGACGATGATCTCGGTATTTCCCGGGAGCAGAAAGCAGGAGATAAAGAAACATATGCCCGTGATCAGTGATTATTTTCGCATATTGTCAAAAAAGTATCCGGATGCGGAGTTCGCAATATGTAAAAGCGGCAATCTAAAAGAAGGTATTTTTGATAATTATAAACTTCCTGCAGATATAAAGATCATACCGTCAGATCATCAGTGGGAAATTATGAGCTACTCGGGGATCGTTTTGTGCAAAAGTGGAACATCAACCTTACAGACGGTCATAACAGGCACACCCTCGATAGTATTTTATAAAGTGAATTACCTGTCTTTCCTGATCGCCAGCTGTATAGTAATGTCAAAATATATTTCTCTCCCCAATATTATTGCAGGTAAACAGATCAATCCCGAACTTATACAGTCGGATTTTAACCCTCTGAATCTTTTGAGAGAAACAGAAAAACTATTGAACAATGAAGACATTTACGATCTTAGAAAAAAAGAACTTAAGCTTGTAAAAGAATCACTCGGGGGAAAAGGCGCTGCTTTAAATGTTGCAAATATTGTAGAGGAATATTTTTGGTCAAAAATCCGTTAAGATTTAATTCAGATTGTCCAGAATTCCATCATTGTCGATATTATGTAAAGGATATTCACTTATCATCTTCTGTCTTCGGATATGAGACGACATCATATCGTCTATAATATCCATCTGAACAAGGTATCTGGCATATCTTTCGCCTTCCAAACGCCGCGTTGCGATCATTCTTCTGTTCATCGGATTTATCCACCTGCCCTGTGCACTCATTACACCGAAATGCAGGTGAGGTCCCGTCACTCTTCCTGTTCTTCCTATATCGCCTATTCTCTGCCTTGCAGATACATGCTGTCCCCGTTTTACCCGTATCTTATTAAGGTGATAGTAAACGGTCCTGGTGTTGTCGGGATGCCTGAGTGTGATCTTATTTCCGCTGATACCGTCATAACCTGTTGATGTTACAATCCCTCCCGAAACGGCATAAACAGGGTCTCCTATGGCTCCTCTGTAATCTACACCGTAATGAAAAGACCTTTTTCTTGTGACAGGATGGATCCTTTTGCCGAATGCGCTGGTAATGTGTACTCTGTCCACCGGATATCTTAAGGCGGTTATAATCAGTGCTTCTCCGTCCTTGGTATAGTGAGCATTGAACGCTGAATTTTTATCCAGATCGCTAAAATAGTAAGCAACCTTTCTGCCTGTGCGTTTCCCGTTGTAAGATGCGAACAATACCCTTCCGCCTCTGAGTTTTTCACCCTTGTAATAGCTTTCTTCTATAAAGACAGAAAAAGTGTCCCCTCTTCTTGCCTCGTATCTGAAATTTATGATACATTCCAGTATTCCATATACCGTAGCCGCGACAGAGGGTTCGATCTTTTTCTCCTCCAGAGCTTCTGTCAGAGTTGTCCTGATATTTCCGGTGATGTACCTGTAATGTTTTTCGGTGGGTCGGGTAATGAGTTCATACTCAAGAAAGCCGTCTTCATTCCTTTTAAGTTTGTGTGTTGTTACAGGATTTGGAATATAGCTGAAACTTTTAACAAATTCTTTCTTCTTATCCATTTCAACTATAAAATCTTCGCCTGCTGCCAAAAATCTGTAGTCCACATCATATTTGAGGGCCTCAGAAATTTCAAAAGCATGTCCCAGGCCGATCTCTTCATGTGCTGTCAGAGCGTCAATTAAACCCTTGCCGGCAAGTATATTCCCTCCAATAAAAT
>JAWOER010000093.1:0-3839 GCA_046482655.1 Candidatus Delongbacteria bacterium
GAGGTCCGCGATAAGCCTATTGTGACAGTATTAGATAGTGCCCGCACAAAATACAGACCGGTGGAACCAAAAAAGAGGCAGGTCGTGATTACAAATACTTTTCTGGTTTTTGTGCTTTGCGTCGGTCTGGTATTTTTAAAAGAAAAATATTACAGCAAGGAAGTCATTAGGAAATTATATGAAGCCATAAAAGGATAAGTCTGAAAATTCTGACAACAGGAATATTTGATGTATAACAGATACTATCTATATGCATATCTCGCTTTTTGCCTACCTATTGCACTTCATATAATTTTTAGAATAAAACCAAAGCATAAAATTATCAACCTGATAATTACTTACTGGTTTCTGATAAGTCCCGTGATCAGATCCAGGCTATTCAGAGACACAAATCCTTTCAGATTTATAACAGGCAGAGCTTGGCGTTTCGGATGGCAGATCGCCTGGCTGTTTTTGTTACTGCTTATCATGCGATTTTTGACTGTTAAGAATTCAAAATTTCTAAGCCAAAAGAAAATGCCGGTCTATGAAAAATTTTTATATGCTTATTTGTTCATATCCATTTTTGTAACCTATTTTCATCTTTTTGTAGGAAACATACCTGAAATATATTCTTTTGCAAGGCAGTTCATGTATTATCAGGCATTATTATTCTATTTCGTGATCGTTAAGTTTATCGACAAAGATACAATCAAATGTATTTTTCGGTCATCAATATATATGGCCGTATTTTCTTCTTTTACCTGCACTGTTCAATTTTTTTATAATACATGGTTCATGAGATCAGACAGGGTGCCGAGAGCATTTGAAGGGTATCACAGATCAACAGGAATATTTCCGACCCCGCAGGAACATGTTTTTATTACGGCGGTCGGAATTTTTCTGATTATATTCATGGTTAGGAACAAGTTTATAAAATCCGGTTTACTTATATTATTCTTTCAAGGTATTTTGTTAACATTTTCCCGGGGTTCCTGGATGGCTGTGTTAATGCCTGTAATGTTATATCTTTTTTATATGGAAAGAAAGTTGTTCTTCAAATTAACAGGATTTGGGATCTTATTCGGATTGATCTTCTTTATGTTCTTTGAGGCGTACACTCCGGATCTTTCAAAAATAACAGAAAGTGATGTTATGGAAGAAAGAGTAATGTCGGATACTGCATCTCAAAGATTTGATTTTTATTACTATACACTACAGACGATTTGGGATGCCTGGGTGTTTGGATATGGGGACAAGGAAAATAACGAGGTGTACTACAAGTGGATGTTCATTGCGGGCGGTAAGGACTGGGCTCTTGGTCACGGGGGCGGTATTCATAATCTTTTGTTGGAGGAACTATTTTTTAAAGGATTATTTTCCACCCTTTCCCTTATATTATTCTTTTTTAGCTTTTTTCTTTACTGTCATAAAAAAGCGTTAAAAGAAAATAATTACCTTTATCTGATACCATTATATTTTAACATTACTTTTTTGCTGTATATGATGACTGCAGCGGCTTTCTTATCGAGCTATGGCGGATTTATGGTTATATTATTTACCGCAATTGTGTCTGCAGTTTATCATAATGATATAGATATTACAGAATTTACAATTTATCGCCAAGAAAAGAAGTTACATCCTGTTAAACACAAAGATCTGGCTTATTCAAAAAGTTGAACGGATTATTAAATAAAATATCTGCCGGCCGCCAAAGGTCCTCATTAATAAAAAAAAACATACTCGGTTCGTTTTTGGTAAAAGGGGCAAGTATAATTATCGGTTTTATGCTTGTTCGCGTGTCTCTGGATTATTTGGATAAAACTAGGTATGGCATTTGGCTTACAATATCTTCGATCTTAACCTGGTTAACTTTTTTTGAGATAGGATTGGGTTCCGGCCTTAGAAACAAGCTCGCAGAAGCTTTGTCCGTAAAAGATTTTTACAGATCGCGAATATATATAAGCACAACATATACGATCATTATAATTTTTGCTGTAATATTATTATGTATATATTTTGTCGCGAATGTTTTTGTGGATTGGACAGTAGTTTTTAACACGGATAAAAGTTTATACAATGAGCTTTCCGTTCTTCTAAATGTCGTATTTACAGTTTTTATGATGAAATTTATTTTAAAATTGATAAGCACTATTCTTTATGCAGATCAGAGACCTGCCCTTGCGAACAGCATTGGACCTGCAGGTAATTTTCTGGCACTGATAATCATATATTTTTTGACAAAAACAACAGAAAGTTCAATAGTGTATCTCGGTCTTGCTCTCAGTCTTTCTCCAGTATTCATCATGCTCATATTCTCTTTCGTACTGTTTTCTAAAAAATATAAAAACATCTCTCCGTCAATTAAATATTTCAGCTATGATCATGTTGGTTCTCTCTTCAATTTGGGAGTAAAATTTTTTATAATACAGATATCAGGCCTTGTGCTGTACCACAGTACAAATATAATTATTTCTCAATATTTTGGACCCGCAGAAGTAACTCCCTATAATATTTCTTATAAGCTTTTTGCTGTAATAAATATGATCTTCGGTATAATTGCAGCACCCTTCTGGTCCGCTTATACGGAAGCCTGGAAGCTGAACGACAAAGGGTGGATAAAAAGAAGCATCAAAAAGCTTTTTAGGGTCTGGCTTGTTCTAGCATTTGGAGGTGTAGTTACTTTCATATTCTCAGAAAAGATCTTTAAATTATGGATCGGTGACAGAGTACAGATCGATATGACTTTATCAGCTATGCTGCTAATATATTTTCTGCTCTTTACTTTTGGCGGCATATTTAATATGTTTATAAACGGAGTGGGTAAAATAAAGCTCCAATTGTATACTTCGGTCATATCGGCGGTGTCATTTATACCTCTAACAATACTATTTATTACAAAGTTTGATATGGGTATAGAGGGAATCGCTCTTGCCATGATTCTTACAAATTTGTTCAGCCCCATATTTGCTCCGATCCAGTTCTATAAGATAGTTAACGGTAAAGCTAAAGGGATATGGAATGCCTGAACCAAAGATTCTTCATATATCCTCACCCGGTTACAGGTCTGCAGGAAAGCTGGCCTTCGATATACATAAAGAGTTTATGGATCAGGGTTATGAAAGTTTTATTGTATCAAAGGACGATAATCTTTCCTTTGCGAATTCGGATTCATATTACGGTTCATCCTATTTTAAACTCGAAAAAACATATAATAAACTGAAAAATAAGATCAAAAACATATTTCGGATAAAAGAAAAACAGGACATCAAATACGGATACCACCTGATCGATCATAATAATTTTCAATTGCCGTACAGAAATATATTAAATAAGGCACCATTCAAACCCGACATAATAATTATATATGCCGTACATGAGTTTATAAATGCAAAGACCATAAGAAGGATCAAAGAAAAAAGCGGAGCTGAATTATTCTGGATCTTTTACGATATGGCTCCCATGACAGGCGGATGCCATTACAGCTGGAATTGTGAAGCTTTTTCGGATCGGTGCGGAAAATGCCCCTGGCTTTTTTCCGATAAAAATAATGATATTTCGAGAAAAAATCTGGATATGAAGAATAACTACCTTGGAAGTACAGACATAAATATTCTTATTTGCAGTAAATGGCTGATGGAAAAAGCTAAAAAAAGCAGCTTTCTAAAAAATAAACCTTTATATAAATGGATGATGCCGATCGATCTGGCAGTCTTCAAAAAAAGAGAAAGATCCGAAGTTAAAAAAGAACTTGGTCTGAACAGCACTAAAAAATATGTATTCTTTGGCTCGGTAAATCTGAAAAACCCGAGAAAGGGAACAGAATACCTTATAAAAGCGACTGAAATGTTATATTCTAA
>JAWOER010000137.1:0-4409 GCA_046482655.1 Candidatus Delongbacteria bacterium
AAGCGATCAGAGCCTTAACAAGAACTGTGCTTATCCTGTTGTAAACTTCAAGTATCGAGTCAGAATAGAACCGTGAATTTTTGGGTATGATCATGGAATAGGTAAGTTCTTCCGAGTGAAAAACCGCTCTTCCGCCTGTTTCTCTTCTGACTATCTCATAACCCCTGCTTTCGCACTCGATCCTGTTGATCTCGTCAATTTTCTGGTGATAACCGAGAGAAATGCAGTAAGGATCCCATCTGTAAACTCTAAAGGTCGGTCTGTCGAGAAAATTTCTTGCAACATAAAAATCAGCGGCCATATTAAATTTTCCGCCGCTAATTCCGGTGTCAATAAATCTTATAGCTTCTGAAGACATTATCTTACGATCCCTCTGTTCGATCTCTTGAGGAAATCAGCGATAAGCGTTACTTTGTCATTTACCGCATAGTCTTTTTCTAGTTTTAATGCTGCGTCTTCGGTCTTGATGCCCGATCTGTAAACTATCCTGTAGGCATCGGAAATATCCTGGATATGCTCATCGGTAAATCCTCTTCTTTTTAAACCGATCTTGTTCAAACCTGAATATCTCGCCGGCTCGCCGGCTATCATAAGGTAGGGCGGAATATCTCTTTTGATCTTTGCACCGCCCTCGACCATACAGTATGAGCCGATCCGGGTGAACTGGTGCATCAGTACATGGCCGCTCAGGATCGTGTTCGCATCAACGCTGCAGTGTCCGGCTATTTGAGCTCCGTTCGCAAGAATGCAGCCGTCTCCGATAAAACAGTCGTGAGCAATGTGGACGAACGCCATAATAAAGCAGTCCTTACCGATAACGGTTTTGAATTTATCTTTGGTCCCGCGGTTTAAAAATGCGTATTCTCTGATGACCGTTCTTTCGCCGATCTCAAGTGTTGTTTCCTCGCCTGAAAACTTAAGGTCCTGGGGAACAGTTCCCAATACTGCTCCGTTGTAAACCTGAACATCGTTTGCAAGTATGGTCCCGTCAGCTACTGTAACATGCGCCCCTATCCTGCAGTTATCACCGATCTTTACTTTATCCTCAACGATCGTAAAAGGTCCTATTTCCACATCTTTTCCGATCTGAGCTTTTTCTGAAACTATTGCTGTGCTGTGAATCATTCTTTTATTCCCCGATAACTTTATTTCTCGCCTTCTTTGTCGATCACCATTGCCGTCATTTCCGCTTCGGCGCATTTTTTGCCGTCAACATAGGCGATCCCTTTCATTCTACATATACCTCTGGAAAGCGGTCTTGTCATTTCCAGATGCATGATAAGCTGATCGCCCGGTACGACGGTGCGCCTGAATTTTATCTTGTCGAGGCCGGTGAAATAAACCACTTTTTTCTTATGATCTTCAATTGAATTCATAAGAAGAAGTCCGCCTGTCTGCCCCATAGCCTCAATGATCAGAACTCCGGGCATTACGGGCTTTCCGGGAAAATGCCCGTTAAAAAAATCTTCATTGGCGGTAACATTTTTGAGTCCCACAGCTCTTTTATTAGGTGTCATTTCAAGAAGTCTGTCAACGAGCAGCATGGGAAATCTGTGGGGCAAAAGGTTCATAATATCTTTTACATCAAAAATAAAAGACTCATTTTCGCTTCTCTTGAATTTATTTATTATTTCGCGCTTTTCAACTGCTTTTTTGAGCATTTTGACAAGTTCTATATGAGCGGCATGCCCGCCTCTGGCACAAAGAAAATGCGCCTTGATAGGTTTACCCAAAAGGGTCAGGTCTCCTATAAGATCAAGTACCTTGTGTCTGACGGGTTCGTTCTTGAATCTGAATTTTACAGATCCGAGTATTCCTTTTGCCTGGGGTATGATGTTATGGCCCATGCCCAGCTTTACCTCCAGAGTTTTCCTTTCCTCATCGTTAAGTTCTCTGTCCAAAATCACAACTGAGTTGTCCAAAGACCCACCCTTTATCAACCCGGCCTCTTTTAAATGTTCCACTTCCGTCAAAAAGCAGAATGTTCTGGTCGGTGCGTAATCTTTAACGAATTCTTCATCCAAATCGTAGAGCGATGTGAACTGGGTTCCTAGAGCGGGATTCTGATAATCCACCATGTAGGTTACCTTGAATTTGTCTGCAGGAACTGCTATAAGTTCAATGCCTTTTTCCTCGTCTTTATAGGATAAAATGTCCTTTACCTCAAAATACTGCTTCGGCCGGTCCTGCTCGATAATATTGTCTTTGAGTATGTTTACAAAGTCTATTGCGCTGCCGTCCATTACAGGGGGCTCTGCAGCGTTCAGTTCTATTATGACATTATCGATGTTCATACCCGATACAGCCGCCAGAACATGCTCTACGGTGTGAACTTTGACGCCGTTATTCTCCAGGATCGTTCCTCTGGAAATACTGTGGACACGATCGATCGTAGCGGGTATATCCACAGGTTCTTCAAGATCTGTCCTTCTGAACAAAATACCTGAATTTTCCGGAGCAGGTTTAAATGTAAGCGTAGTCTTGCATCCCGTATGAAGTCCCGTTCCCGAAACAGATACGGCCGATTTTATTGATTTCTGATTCTCGAACATAAAAAACTCCAAATTTAATCAATATCTGACGATCCGATTGAAAAATGCGTATTTTACATCATAAAATCAATAAAAAACTTGTCTTAATACTCTTTAATTTTTATATTTGACAACCTTACAGGGAACATTCAGCCGGTAATTCAGTTTGGTACGAACAGTAAACAAAACGGAGGACAGGACAGTGAAATGCATATTGGCAAATATATTGATGATATTTTTTATGTTGACTATTTTTTCATGCAGCGGGGAACAAGCAGAAGAATCAGAGGTCCAAAAGCGTTCGGACCTAAAGTCAAAAGCCCAGATGGAGAGCTATGTTTTCGGAATGGATCTTGCCGAAAAGCTTCAGTCATCTCCCGAATATTTTGAATACCATTCATTTATGAGAGGTTTTAATGACCATATAAAAAAGAGGCCCCCGCTGTTGACCGAAGCAGAAATGGAAGCTGTGAGGGAGCAGGGAAGAAAGGAGTCGGGCAAAAATCTTTTAAAGGATAATGCCAGATCGTCCGAGGCCGAAAAAAACAGGAGGTTCAGCGAGAGGTTCCTTTCCCGCAACAAAGCTAAAGACGGCGTGATAGAGACCAGATCGGGTCTGCAGTACGAAGTGCTGCAGAAGGGAAAAGGCGCCACTGCTGTTCCCGGCGATAAAGTGAAAGTACATTTTATTGCCAGAAAGACCGATGGCGAAGAATTTGACAATACATACGAAAAAAATGAGCCGGTAGAGCTCGTTCTCGGAGGATCGAATCTGATGCGCGGCTGGGAAGAAGGTTTAAAACTTATGAACGAAGGCAGTAAATACACATTCTATATTCCGCCGAAACTTGCTTACGGTGATAAGGGCAAAGGGATCATCGGCCCGAATTCCGTTCTGATCTTTGAAGTAGAATTACTGGAAATAATAAATTAAAAAACAAAAATAAGGAGAAAATAGTGAAGAAAATATTTCAATTTTTACTATTGTTAACGGTACTGTTGTCTTGCACACAAAAAAAAGAGGATGGTGAAACTGACAAAACAAAAGCGGACAGCGGTTCAAAAGAGTCTGTCTCAAAAGAAAATCCTGTGGCTACGATCGAAACAGATATGGGTAATATAAAAATTGAGCTCTGGCCCGAGATAGCTCCAAAGACCGTGGAAAATTTTGCCGGCCTGGCCAACGGCACAAAGGAGTGGACTGATATCAAAACAGGTGAAAAGGTTAAAAAGCCTTTTTATGACGGATTGATATTTCACAGAGTGATCAAAGATTTTATGGTCCAGGGCGGTTGTCCTTTCGGCAAGGGTAACGGCGGCCCCGGGAAAACCCCTTTACAGCCAACTGAACCAATATCAATTCCAATATAATACATTTTATATCTCCTTTATAGCATTTCTAAAAATGCAGTTAAGCGAGTTGCTAATTGACCCTTATCTGATTCGGAATAATCTGTTTCAATATTGATGTAAGGAGTATTAGATTCTTTTAGCTCGTCTTTAATTCTTTTTGTCTCAACATTATAAGTATGACAGGCCTGCAAAATCATGTCAACAACTCCATCAACCTGATACTCTTCTACCAATCTGTTTATCAGCTCCACCCGATTATCATTAGGACTCATACAGGAACAGGGAGTATTTAAATATTTTTCTGCAATTGCATCAATTGGATTTTTGTTTTGATCTACAGTCTCTTCATTAGGTTTTAAGCCAGTACAGTTTTCCAGACAGACTACTGAACCACCATTATTTTCAATTGCCTCAATAACCTTCAAAGTAGCAGCCCCCATTGGACAGCCAGTAAGTAAAGTCCCCGTTGCATCTTTGCTAATTCCTTTTTGTCCATTTTTATAGTTAGATTAAAATTCTTTCGTT
>JAWOER010000142.1:0-3370 GCA_046482655.1 Candidatus Delongbacteria bacterium
CAGAGCAGGCAAATTTTGAAAAATCGCGATTTTTAGCCAATATGAGCCATGAGATCAGAACGCCGTTAAATTCGATCCACGGTATGTCGGAAATACTAAAGGATACAAAGATGACAAAAGATCAAAAAGAGATAGTGGAAACAATAATCGATTCATCAAAAATTCTTGTGAGAATTCTAAATGACATACTAGATATATCAAAGATAGAGTCGGGAAAAATATCTGTCGAGAATTCAAATTTTAATATCATCTCCACGATCAAAACTCTAACAAACCCTTTCGAGATGAAATACAAAGATTCTGATATTGATTTTATCCTTGAATTGATCCCGGAAAATATTGAGTGTGACTATTCCGGGGACAGTCTCAAGCTGGCTCAAATATTGAACAATCTTTTGAGCAATGCAGCAAAATTTACTAAAAAGGGATATATAAAGCTTACAGTAAAGATGATCTCGGACTCCGAATCTGTATCACGGTTCGAATTTTCTGTCTCGGATACGGGAGTCGGTATAGATAAAAAGGATCTGAATAAAATATTCGACAGATTTACTCAGGCCGATATAAGCACAACAAGAAAATACGGCGGGACCGGCTTAGGTCTCACTATCAGCAAAAAACTCGTAGAAATACTCGGAGGAGAGCTGAAGGTTGAATCCGGAAAAGGGACAGGAAGCAGATTCTTTTTCAGATTAGATATTAAGAAAGCAAAAATAAACGACAATCTGAATAGAGGAGATAATACCGAATCAGAAAAGGTGAGGACTTGTTTAAAAAATATTAAAATTCTTGTGGCAGAAGATAATATTTTTAACCAGAAATATATATCCACACTTTTAAGCAAAAAAGATATAGATTTTAAGATTGTCGAAAACGGCAGAGAAGTTTTAGAGGAACTCGAAAATGACAGGTATGATATTATTCTTATGGACGGTCAAATGCCGGTAATGGACGGAATAGAAACATCAAAGACGATAAGAAAAAGTAGGTCAGGATATTCACAGATACCCATCATTGCACTTACAGCTTCTGCCCTGATAGATGACAGAAGAAAATTTTTGGATGCGGGGATGAATGATTTTATTTCCAAACCTGTGGAACAATCCGCACTTTTCAGAACTGTTGGTAAATACTGTTTTAAAGATGAAAAGATCCTGACAGTAAAAGAACCCGGTGATAGGGACCATCTTTCCAAAAAAGATAATTCCGGTGAATGGATAATTCTGGATATTGATGATTACAATTCCAAAAAAAAGATTTTCGGCGAGATCTCATTTGCAGATATCCTTTCACTTTTTGAAAAAGAGCTTCCGCTAAAGATAGCCAGAATAGAAGATTCTCTTAGAAAAAATGATAAAAGATCATTAAAATTTGAAGCTCACAGTTTGAAAGGTGTCTCATTAAATTTTAAGGCACAAAAATTTAATGATCTGTGTTCAAAGCTCGACCGTTATGCACAGTCGGGCGATACTGAACTTTCAAAAAAAATATTCAGGGATCTAAAAGCTCTTTCAACAGAATACAGAAAAGAAATAACAGAGTATATACAAAGCATAAAGAAGTAGGGTTATTTCTCGATAAACATTGTACTTGACAAGCTAAAATAGAATTCATAATTTTACAGGAATTTAAAATAATGAAAATTGAAAGAGGTGATAAAGATGATCAAAGTTGGAATTAACGGATTTGGCCGGATCGGAAGAGTAGTTTTCAGAATCATACAGAAAAGAGATAACATTGAAGTGGTCGGAATAAATGATCTGACAGACGCAAAAACACTGGCAACTCTTCTAAAATACGATTCTGTTCACGGCAAATTCGAAGGAGAAGTTTCATTTCGGGACGATAGTCTGACAGTTGACGGAAAAACTATCAAAATACATGCCGAAAAAGATCCCGAAAATATACCGTGGGGAACATTGGGGGCGGATATAGTTATTGAGGCAACAGGTGTTTTCCGCAACAGGGAAAAGATAAGTAAGCATATAAAAGCCGGAGCAGGAAAAGTGATCCTGACAGTTCCGGCAGGCAAGGCTGAGGATGTTGACGCCACAGTTGTTCTCGGAGTAAATGATCATGTGCTCAATGACGACATTAAATTTGTATCCAACGCATCCTGCACAACAAATTGCCTGGCGCCCGTGGCAAAAGTGATAAACGAAAAATTCGGAATCAAACGCGGACTTATGAATACTATCCATTCATACACTAACGATCAGATGATATTAGACGCACCGCATAAAGACCTGCGAAGAGCCAGAGCGGCCGCTTTATCTATAATACCCACCAGTACGGGAGCAGCCAAAGCTGTCGGTCTTGTGATACCGGAACTTAAGGGAAAGCTGGACGGATTTGCAATGCGTGTGCCTACACCGGACGGCTCCGTGGTGGACCTGACGCTGGAACTTTCAAAAAAAGTGACCGCCGATGAGATCAATAATGCTTTAAAGGAAGCGGCCGAAGGTTCAATGAAAGGGATACTGGAATATTCTCAGGATCCTCTCGTAAGTACAGATATAATTGGAAATCCGCATTCATCAGTTTTTGATTCGGGTCTGACAAAGGTTCTGGAAGGTAATTTTGTAAAAGTAGTATCCTGGTACGACAATGAATTCGGATACTCCAGCAGAGTGGTTGACCTTTTGGAAAAGATCGCGAACGGCTAGCAAATGAAAAAATTCATAATTTATTCTTTTGCCGTACTTCCAATGCTATTCTGGTCGATGACATTCATATGGTACAAGGTAGTTTTGGAATATATAGATCCAATATCAGTTACTTTTTTCAGACTGATGTTGGCGTCTGTTATACTTATAATTGTGACCAGATTCTTTATAGTCAAGAGAGAAAAACTTCAAAAGAAAGATTACCTTTATATGCTCATGCTGTCTTTTTTTGAACCTTTCATTTATTTTTTGGGAGAATCATACGGAATGAAATATGTGTCCCCTACAATTGCTGCCGTCATTATTTCCACTATACCTGTAGTAACGCCGGTATTTGCATTCAAAATACTTAACGAAAGACTCAATATATTCAATATTTTTGGACTCATCCTTTCTTTTGCCGGCGTTATAACAATAATTATCAATCCCTATTCATCCTCAGATTTTACTGTAAAAGGTTTGTTATTGTTACTGCTTGCCGTCATGGGTGCGGTCGGGTACGGTATCACCGTCAAAAAACTTACTGCGGGATATTCTTCTCTGACAATAACAAAATATCAAAGTATATTCGGCTTCTTTCTGTTCCTGCCTCTCTTTCTTTTTTTCGATTTTCAAAAAACCGCTCTTGACATAAGTACCAGTATTTCTGACGGGACTTTCTATAATCTTTCTGTAACACTTCTCCAAATGTCATTCTTTGCCTC
>JAWOER010000145.1:0-4125 GCA_046482655.1 Candidatus Delongbacteria bacterium
CACCAGAAAGGATCGTTATCGAACCAGTCTTCTTCTTTGAACATTTCAGGATCAGCAACACCTTCGGGAGCCTCTTTTCCGAGATCGTCAATACATGCCTCGGTATTAATAATGGCCATACCGGGAAATTTCTTTTTCACTCTTTCAAGTACATCCTCATAAACTTTTTCGGTACTCTCATACCAGTGTATTGCCACACCGTAAACATATTCCGCAGTTCCCTTATCGGAAAATAATACATCTGTCCAGTGCTCAATTCCGTCACGGTTCTGGTCGTAGATCAGAAGTTTTACATCTGAAAAGCCATTCTCTTTCAGCTTGGGACCGAGATACTTCTTTACGAATTCGTTCTGGGACTCCGGAGTGAACTTCATACTTTCCCACTGTCCGTTGTTTCCGTGAGGCTCGTTTACCGGGGTGAGTCCCCAGATATTGACACCTTCAGCTTTATATGCGTCAAGATATTTTACAAGATAATCGGCATAAACAGACACATATTCGTGCTTAAGCGAGCCTCCCGTGCCCTGCCAGTTGTTCTCCGGCGAACCGGGAATGAACCAGTCCTCAATGTCTTTCATCCAGTATGGAGCTGTCCACGCCGAAGATACTATTTTCAGATCTTTATTTTTCTGTGCTGATTTTATCTCCAGAGCTTCCTTGATCATAGGCAGCAAGTCATAGCTTTCATCCTTTATGCCCGGAAATTCTTTTCTCTTAAAACCTTCAGTGTCGGGTGATATATCGAAGCTTAAAAGCTCTTTGTCATCTTTTTTGTCAGCATAAGAATATTTTCCCTTTACTGTAAAATCGCAGGACCCGATATGAGTTCTTGTCAGTGTGAAATTTGCTCCCTTTTCACCAAAAATATTCTGCATTACCTCTTTTCTCTTTTCAATATCAAGGTGTGCAAGAACAAAGGCTGAAGATTCTGTGAAAGAAGTTCCTATTCCATCCATTGTCTGTCTTAACGAATCGGGATATATAGCTATTACATTGCCTTTTGCAGCACCCTGAACAAAATCAATATTTTCTTTTACTGCCAGCTTATCTCCCGTCTCGGAAGTAACTATTATCTCTTTAGTAGCAGAAATATTGTAAGACATTTCATTAGAACAACCTTTTATCAGCATTAAGATCAGAAAAAACGATAAATATGCCGGTATAATTAATTTCATTTTTAAGCCCCGGCTTCTTCTTTTGCTAAAGCATGTCTTTTGTCGAGTTCACGCCTGATCTCGTTAGATTTCTTTTCTGTCAGGTCGTATGTGGACATAATCATCATGGAAATGAGCGTGCCTGCTATTGGCAGACCTGAGAAGAATAGCCTGAGACCCGTCATGGGAGCACCGAATGTAGTGCCGGCTGCAACATCAAATCCAACCAAAGACATGATCGCACCTGTCAATAATCCTGCTATGGCAAAACCGAATTTTACCATCCACCAGTAAATTGCACCGAAAATCCCTTCTCTTCTTTTTCCGTTTTTTAGTTCATCGAGATCACATACATCCGCTGTCATCGACATCATCAGTGTGAATAAACTGCCTATTCCAAAAGAAAAGAACGGTAAAGCGATCAGAAACATGTAGGGTTTGCCGGGAATGAATAAAAACCAAAGCAGGATATACCCGATAATCGAAATACCCTGACAAAGCATAAAAGCATTCTTCTTTCCGATCTTCAAAGATATCCAGGCTGTTATTGGTATAACGATGAATGTTGTACCCAGTGCGCCCACACTGCCAAAAAGTGTAGGCCAGATTCCTGCGGCTGCTGCATCACCGCTAAAAAGATAATAGACAACGATAAAGAAGGTAAAACTTGCCACGGTATTAAATGAATTGAATATCAAAAAAGTGGAAATACAAAGTTTTCGAAATGCTTTGATCTGAAAAGATTGTTTAAAACCTTTGAGAATTGATTTTAAGCTCTCCCCGATATTTGAGAGCGTAAGCGGATCGAAATCATCCCTGTTCTTGGTAGAATCTGTTTTTATGAACATGGCGGGTACCATGGCACAAACTGCAAAGATAACCCCCACCCATACAGCCAGAGTTCTGGTTGCAGTATCTGCGTTAGGGAACCAGTCCGGGTCATACATTATAACCCAGAACCAGGGGGCAATCACCCAGGCCCACTGACCTATCCACTGAGCAACTGCCATAATTTTGGTCCGCTCATGAAAATTATCACTCATTTCATATCCCATCGCAACATACGGGACACTGAAAATTGTTAAACCCAGATAGAAAACTATTGACCAGAAGAGAAAGTAGATAAAGTTGTATGTCACGCCGCTTTCACGAAACAGCTGCCACATTAGAGAAAAGGATATCCCCATGATAATCGCACCCAGAAACACATATAAACGCCTTCGCCCCCAGGTTGACTTCGTGTTATCTGATATAAAACCCATGATCGGATCAGTAATTGAATCAAATACTCTCGGCAAAAAGAATAAAATACCCCACATCCAGCCGGGGAATCCCAGATCCTGAACCAAAACCACCATAAAAATGCCCAAAGCTGCCGGGAACATCTGATTTGCGAGCATTCCGACTCCGAACGCTATCTTTTTTCCCATCGGGACTTTCCCGCTGTATTGAGCTGAACTCGTTACTTCACTCATCTAAACTCCTGTTTTAAAGATCATTTATTATAGTATATATCATCCACAGCAAATTCCCAGCTGCTGCCGTTCTGTCCCTGAACAAAGAACGGATAGGAAATATTCGTCAGATCTGCACTTCCGAAAGCATTGAACGGTATAGTGACCCTTCCCCATTCTCCGTTCCTGATAAGACCGTATTTCGTTTCATTTGCAGGGAAATCAATGATCCACTGCTGAAATGTATTGTCAATTATTGCTATCTTAAAGGAAATATCAGCCGGTATCTTTATCATAAAACTCATATTCCCGCCTGAGTAAGAACTAAAATCCATAACGGTATCAGATTTTATCCCGCCACCGAAAGATCCGGAGGACGGAGTTATGAATGAGATAACATTATCCCCTTCATAAGCCATGATCGAACCGTCTTCCATTGTAACACCGAACCATGTATCGATTATCTCGGAATCAATTCCGATCTCAAGCCTGTCACCTACCGGTGAAAGGTCCGTAAAGATCCCATAATAGTCAGTCGGATCGATAACTGTCCTCTGTGCTTTTCTTGTTGCGCCAAAAGAATCTGTGTAGCTTAAAGTGAGAACATCACCTTCATTTATATTAATAGTATCTGTCGCATCATCTGTAGTTCCGAAATTAAGATTTCCGCTACCTTCTCCGAAAACATCTGTCTGGATGTCGATACTTATGGTTTCAGTTCCGTTTGATACATCTACACTGACTGTTGTGCTGACCGCTCCTTCATCGTCAACCTCTATCAACGCACTTTCCGACTGTGCAGAATACAGTTCCGAGCCGAAATCCACAGTTGTAAGAGGAATCCCCCCGCCGCTCCAGTAAATATCATCAATGGCAAACTCGCACTCAGTCCCCCTTTCTTCCAGGAATATGAACTCATAGCTAAGCATTTCAAGATCAAGATCTGCTCTTATATCTCCCACAGGTATTCTTGCCTGTCCCCATTCACCGTTCCTTTCGAGTCCGAATACTGTTTCCCCTGAAGGAAATTCAACATAGCTTTCATTACCTATTATATCTATAAGGCCTATTTCGAATGTTACATCTTCGGGTATTTTGATCTTGAAATTTATAAATCCGTTCTCAAATGTTGAAAGATCAACAGGATAATCTGACATTATACCGCCGCCGAACCAGCCCTTGCCTGTTGTCTGAAAGGTCAGAACATTCGATCCTTCATAAGGAGGGATATTTCCTCCGGTAAGTGTTTCTTCCCAAACATATATTTCGGCATTTACTCCGGGTGTTATACCGTCATCAACCGGGGTTTCGTCAGTGAATAGACCGAATGTTTCCACCGGATCGCTTTCAAGCTGGTATGCTCTTATGTAGTCAACATACATTCTCTGAGGCCATGTAGTGGTCTCATCAGGTTCACCTCCCATGTGCCCGCCGATCGCCACATTGAGTATGAGAAAAAATTTATTGTAGAATTCAGACATCGTATCCGGATCAATAGCTTTAACAAAATAAGTCAT
>JAWOER010000150.1:0-3791 GCA_046482655.1 Candidatus Delongbacteria bacterium
CCCGTCTCGGTAAATACGGAAGGCCGAATTCTCCGTCTCGGATTCCGTGACCCAGCTCACATTGACCGCGCCGTTGACACAGGCGGCGGTGAAGGAGGTGAGGGAGACGGGGAGCTGACTGCCGAGCTGGAGGGCGCGGGAACCACCACTGAGCCGCAGAGCTATCGCTGGACGGACAATTATGTGGTGCCGGGCAAAACCTACACCTATGTGCTGGCGGATGTGGATTATCAGATCCGTTACCGTCATGTTTTTTGAATGAATATACGAACCGTTCTTTTTTATGTTACCCCATACCTGAACCTTTTGAACGGGATTGTTTGCGGCGTAATCAAAGACATGGACTTTATCGTCGCTTTCCAATTCGAAGGATTTCGTATCTACATCCGAAAAATATTCATAACCCTCCTTTCCCGAATTCCTTATGATGATCACATTGGAAATATCTCCGTTCGCCGTAATACCTCCGGAATAGGAAATCAGGTTCGATACTGTCATTTCTTTTGTGTGCTTATACACACCGGGTCTCTTGATCTCACCTGATATTTCTACCGATGCAAAATGATTCACACTATCGAGGCTGAAAACCTCGATAGTGTCCCTCGAAACGAGAGAAATATTGTGGTCACGCTTTTTTTCAATAACATTTAGGGGTGAAAAATTAATTACCGCATCTCTTTTCCCCAATCCGTTCTTTCTGATAATACTGGCATACGACATATCTGTGTTATCTTTCAAAAGTTCCGGCCCCGACAGAACATCTCCAAGTTTCATGCCTTTATTGAACTGAACCATTTTGTTATGACGGAAATTACCTTTAAGATAAACGAAATCACGATTGTAAACCAAAGTGGAAAAGATCCTTATTATATCTCCGGCCTGTATATCCGGGTCATTTTTCAATGATAATGACATGATCTTTGTTCTTCCCTCTTTATCAAGCCTTTCGATTTCGATCCTCGAAGTATCTGAAAAAGGTGTAATGCCGGCTATTTTGATTATATCTTCCAGTTTTTCTTTCTCCAAAGCTTCATAAATGCCCTCTCTTTTCACATTTCCTGCAACTGCGACCTGTTTACCTATAAGGGGAACGAATATGGTCATGTTCGATTCAAGGATCGAAACAGTGTTTCTTCCAAAAAACAGAAGGGAATACAAATCCACCTTTCTGCTTCCTGATTTTTCCGATATAAGATCAATATTTCTTAAACTACCCTGTTTATTAACTCCGCCGGCTATCGCCAAAACCTCTATTATACTCGAAAACGGAGAAACATTATACACACCCGGATTTGAAACATTCCCGACAACAAAAACAGTTATCGGCCTTACTTCACCCAATCTTATGCTATAATCAATGCCGCTGATCTTAGACAACCTGTTGGCTATGATCTCTTTTGCACTTCCGTATGATGCTCCTGAAAGGTCCACTTTCCCGATCTGCGGGATGATAATAAAATTTTCATTAGTGAGTTCAATATTATAGCTTTTCTCTATTGCGCCCCATATATCGATAATGAACAAATCTCCCGGATTAAGCATATAATTATCCGGAATATGTCTGTTGTAATTTAGGTTAGTCCTTACGGAAGAAAAATCGATCCTGTATTGTTTAAGCTCAGATTCGTAGGGATCAATGATCTTTCCACCCACATATTTTTCAAAATAGCTCAGGTCGGGAATAGAATCTTTTTTTTCCTCTTGTTCGATCAGTTCACCCGAATATGCGGTCGTATCAATTTCGGTTTCTTTTCTGCTTTTAAGTTCGCCGTCAGTTTCGGACTTGAATTTTTCGAGCTCTTTGGAAAGGTCTTTTCCTGTGATCCTTTCATACATTTTCATAAGATCCTCATCCTGACAATATACTAATGCTGCAAAGATCAGAAAGATCGGTAACAATATTTTTTTCATTAATGCCTCCATATATTAATGCCCTTTAAAGTTGATTACCACTCTGGCTGTATAAAAAAGAATTATCATATCCAGTTTCAACGAAATATTTTCAATATAATAAAGATCGTATTTCAGCTTTTCCTTCACATCCTCAAAACTTTCGTCATATTTGTGCTTTACCTGTGCCCATCCGGTAAGACCCGGTTTTATGTTCAACCTTTTGTAGTAAAAAGGAATAGTTTTTATAAACCTGTCCACAAAAACCTTCCTTTCGGGTCTCGGACCCACAAAACTCATATTACCGATAAGCACATTCACCAGTTGAGGAAGTTCATCAATACGGGTCATTCGCATAAATTTTCCGAATTTTGTTACTCTGGGGTCGTTCTTTGAAGCCCAGACTGCACCGGTTTTAGCTTCAGCATCCTTTTTCATAGACCTGAATTTATACACAGTGAATTCTTTAAAATCTTTTCCCACCCTTTTTTGTCTGTAAATAATTCCGCCTTCAGATTCAAAATAAATTATAAGGGCACTGATCAGCATTACAGGCGCGGTTATAACCAGCAGAATAAAAGAAACAAAAATATCGAACAGTCTTTTTACCGTTCTTTGGAACGGAGAGAGTATATCGGGAAAGAGTTCAAGTAATTTATAGCCGAAAAGTTCATAAGTCCTCACATTCCCGCTTATGATGTCTTCCAGTGACGGGACTACTTTATAGAACACATTAAAATCTTTCGAACGAAGAATAATTGTGTTTATAAGTAGAGGATCTTTGACCTCAACAGATATTATTATTTCTCTCACATTATTGTTTTTAATGATACTTCCTATTCGGTCAAGATCACCGAGCGTTTTAAAACCGTGGTACTCCGGATTATCCGGATCATCATCGATAAATCCGATAATGTTTAAGCCTAAAAGCCTGCCTTTCAAATACTCTCTGATAATCTTTCGGGCGGATTTATTGTATCCTATGATCAGGGCATTTCTTAATCCGATCCCTCTTTTTAAAAAACTGTTGAGAGTTAGTTTGAACAAAACTCTGCCCGTGATTATAAAGAAACATGCGATCAAATAATAGATAAGGAGACCCTTTACAGCAAAATCCTTAAGACTCAGCGACATAACAATATAGAGAATGAATGTTCCGAGAGTTAATGCTGAAAAACAGTTTATGGCTATTTCGACAGCACTTCTAAAATAAAATGACTTGTAGAGATCTTTGATATTGAAAATAATGATCCAGAACAGATAAAACAGCGGAGCTATTGTCAGAAGCTGAAAATAAGAGTGCCGGAAGTGTGTAATAAAAAATCCGGATTTAAATTTAAGAAAAAAGATCGCAAATGTAGCAAGATTAATTGAAATAAAGTCTGTAAGAACAAGTAATTTTAATTCTTTTGAATCTTTCAAGATCTGTACTCCAAAAGTGCATCTATAAAAATATCTTCATTAATAAAGCTTCTCTCTGTCACATTGAGAGAAATGCAGTCGGAAACGGTTTTGAATTTCGAATTTGCGAAAATTCTTTTACCACTTCCGATCAGTTTGGGAGCAATAAAAATATTCACTCTGTTCACTAATTTATTTTTTAGCATATATTCAAAAACCGTTCCGCCTCCTTCCACCATAATTGATCTGATACCCGACCGATAAAGCTCTTTGAGAACAGGGCCGATATCCAGAAACCCGCTATTATTTGCGGTCCTGAACACAGTTATACCTTTCTGTTCATAAATTGTTTCCTTTGAAGTCTCAGTATCAGAAGAAGTAATAATAACCGTTTGAGCACCTTTTCGGAAAACTTTGTGGTCAATACTCAGATCTAAATTTTCGTCAATAATGATCCTCACCGGATCTCTTCCTCTTGCACTTCGTACAGTCAATTCGGG
>JAWOER010000179.1:0-10229 GCA_046482655.1 Candidatus Delongbacteria bacterium
TAAAAAATCAAAGATATCAATGGGTCAGCTATTGATATTTATAGATACGATCGTTGTTCTTTTGGGTGTCATGGTCTTTAAAGATATTAAACTTGCCTTATATTCCATTATAGCAATATACGCAACAGGAAAAGTAATAGATTCGATAACTGTGGGTATGAACTACAGAAAGGGTGTATTTATAGTTTCAAAAAAGTATGATATTATTGCAGATTATATTCTTAAAAGCCTTAGAAGAGGGGCTACTTATTTTCACGGCAAGGGAATATATAAAAATGATGAAAAAGAGATCGTTTTTGCAGCTTTGTCCAGAAGAGAGCTCGTTGTTTTGGAAGAAAAACTTAAAGAGATCGATGAAAATGCTTTTATGACAGTGATCGATATAAGAGATGTAAGAGGAGAGGGATTTAAACCTCTGGCCGATAATTCAGTTTAGGAAATATAATATAGTATGTCGGACAGACTGATAAAAGGAATAGCGAATGATCATGTCAAATTTGTCCTTACAGATTGCTCGGATACAGTAAGAAAATCCGCAAACATACACGATCTTTCCTATGCGAACACAGTGATTTAGGAAAACTGCTCTGTGCCGGTATTATGCTGGGTTCCGATCTAGAGAACGGTGATGATCTTCTTACTGTCAGAGTTGAAGGTGACCGGCCATCAGGTAAGGCTATTGTAACCTCTGACGCAGAATACAGATTTTGCAACGACCGGTACAGATTTAACAGCAAGACATCTACTAATCTTTTGGTCTGCTGTATTGTGTATGAAAAAACAACACTCCGCAAATAACACATTGATAATATTAACACTTTGAACTTATTTATATTAAAAATATGAATAATAACTTGACAAATGAATTAAATATGATTATATTACCGTAAACATTTAATGGAGGTTGTAATGTCTGCGGAAATATATTTGATATCCAAAATGGAGGAAGAGGGAAGACTTACTTCAGCACAAGCCAAAGAGCTCAAAGTTGTATCTATGAGCAATGATATATTTTCTTTTTTCGACAGGTCAGGAGAGATTACAAAAAATATATATTATTAAGACAACAGAAGGAGGTAATATGAAAAAACAGCTTAACGAGTGCCCGGTCTGCGCTTCAGAGCTTATGGTTTCTGAATACACCTGTAAGAACTGCAGAACAAAGATCAGCGGGAGTTTTTCCTGCGAAGCAATAGCGGATTATGCAGACAAAGAGATCATGGATTTTATAAGGATCTTTATTTTTGCCGAAGGGAATATTAAGCAGGTGGAGAAGGTTATGAACTGTTCGTATCCAAAGGTAAAAAATTTGTTAAAAAAAGCCAAAACAGCTTTGCATGTAGAACAGGAATTATCGGCTGATTCTCCAGCAGTATTGGACAAACTTGCCAGGGGTGAGATCACAACAGAAGAAGCTTTACAAGAACTTAACAAAGGGAGGTTATCATGAAATTTGGTGTGAAAGAAAAAGATCTGAAGGTCAATATAAGAACTTTCAGCGGTGATATCGAGATAATCGACACTGATGATAAAGAAGTGGAGGTGGTTTTTTCCACGCTCCGTAAAAATGCGGCAGTGGAAATGTTCGATGTGTTTTTGGAGAATAATACGCTTACGATATCTCAAAAAAACAAAACTCTGTCACAATTCTCAACATCAGAAGAGCACCCTGTGCTCATAACCATACCAAGGTCCTGCAAAATTTCAGGATCAGTAAACAGCATAAGCGGAGATATAAGAATATCGGGGATCACTGCTGTAGATACAGAGATCAAAACCAAAAGCGGGGATATAACTGTCTCTGATGCCTCAGAAAGCGATATGATTTGCAAAAGTGTAAGCGGGGATATAAGAATATCGGGAATGAGCGGATCATTGGACCTTTCTTCTATATCCGGTGACATTTCCGCTTCGGGTAAAGAGATATCAAAAGTATTTTTAAAAACGGTTTCGGGTGATATCGAATTAAAAGGTGAATTTACCCTTGAAAGATCCGGTTCTGTTGCAACGGTCTCTGGAGACATTAATGTAGATTTTGTCAGTTACGAAGGGGACAATACATTAAAGGCGAGCACCGTTTCTGGCGATATTGATCTTTCCGGAAATAAACCGTCAGATGAGAAATTGAAAATATCTCAGGTGAAAGCTGATCTTGGCAAGTTCAGTCCTATGGCCAAAGATCTGATCGCAGGTACCTTTGGAAATGTTGTGAAAAATATAAAGAGTCACTTTAAAGACATTAATTCAGAAAGATCGGAGCCCGAAATAAAAAAAGACGGTAAAAACGATCAAAGTGTTCAGAAGATACTCGATATGGTTTCAGAGGGTAAGATATCTGTAGAAGAAGCAGAAAAGCTTATTAAAGCTCTAAATTAAATAAAGGATATTTATTATGTTCCTGTTGTTACTGACAATTCCGGCCTACTATGTTATGAAAGGGTTTATAGTAAAAAAAACATGTGTAATGCCTGTAATAACAACCATCCTGTTCGCTTTGAATATCTGGATCGGATTTAATCTTGATAAAAGCTGGTTCAGAACATTTTTGCTGATCTATCTGCTTTACTCTTTTGCTGAATACCTGTGGTTTAAATTATACAGGCATTCAATGTTAGAGTTACCGGTGAACAGCAGCATCAGAATAGTAACCGAGGAAGTCATAATAAACTACAATATTCTAAGGATATTCATAATCTTACCCGTTAACATCTACCTGCTGATAAAGAGGTTGCCTCAAATTGGCTTTAAGGATCGTATCGGGGTGGATATCAGAGCAAAAGACGGAACAAAGATCAATATAAAAATCTAAATAAGGAGGTCAAGATGTCTAACGATCAGGAAAAAAAACAAATTCTTCTTATGCTTCAGGCGGGAAAGCTTACAGCGGAACAGGCGGAAAAGCTTTTGAAAGCCCTGGAGCCATCAGAGAAAAGAAGCGGCGGTATCCCGTTGTCAAATGCGATACAAAATTCAAATTCGGGTTCGGGGCTAAAGGGCAAATTCAAAATTGAAGTTCAAAGTTCAGACGGTGATAATGTTGTAGTGACACTGCCTTTAATGCTTGCCAAACTGGCTTTGACAATGATGCCTTCCGATAAGATGAACGAGATAAAATCAAGCGGTGTCGACCTTGAACAGATCGTCAATAATATAGGAGATTTTGTTGATATGGTGGATGAAGATATTGTAAATGTCGAAAGTGCCGATGGTGACAGGGTCAGGATCTATATACAAAGATAGAACAGATAAGACGCAGAATAATTCAGCACGGGCGGAAAATATCCGCCCTTTTTTATAAAAATAATCTTGACCTGTGCAAAAATTTGATACATATTTGACCTTAGTCAAACAATACGCGGAATTATATATGGCACGGTCCGAAAAAAATACGATGAGCGGGACAGGTAAAAAGATAGATCTTTTGGGTCTGATGATGGTACTTACTCCGCTTTTAAGCTCAATCCTGTTATGGTACGGTTTTTATCATATTGACAAGTTCTCAAACATAATAACATATTTCTATACCGTAATAGTTTTTACGGTACTCCTTTCAACTATTCTTGCAACAATTGATTCCCACAGGCTGGGCTTGAGGATCAAAATATACGGCAGAAAAGAAATATACGGCGGAAGCTTTCTCAAATTCTTTGTTTTTCTTATACTGTGGATATATGCTTATCCCGTATATTTGTACAGAAGAAAAAATTTCGGGGGGAGAAATCTTTTGTATCCTTTTCTTTTTTCAATCGCAGTGCTGGTCGCGAGCTCAATATATCTGCATTATACAGTGAATATAAAAAACATTGAGAAAGAGGCTTATCAGAGAAGGCTATTGCGGCATTCGAGATAAGTTATATTTCATCGAGTTTGTACATTATGCTGACATTAACAATATGCCTTGCTTCTTTTGATCCTATGTTGCCAAGGTGTCCTCTTCTTACAAGTTCTTTTAAAATTGCCTCAATAAGGTCAACTTTCGAGTTTACGAACGCTTTCAAATGTTTCTGATGAATATTAAAGTATTCAACCTGTTCTTCTGCAATGTTTTCGGCCAGTCTTTTATCATCAGAAATAAAGTTCATCAGCTTGTCACTGCTTTCCAGATAAAGGTCGTAATATTTTTTTCTCTCCTCTTCAAGCTGTTTCAGTGTTTCAAGACTGCTTTTAAACACTGAATCGAGAAGCTTCTGGGTTTTTTTGTCCAGTACGATCTTTATCTCCTGATATATGAACTCAATAATTTCCTTCCGGTCATTTAGTTTAGCAACATCCAGAGGAGAAAGACCGCTCTTGTTGTTCGTTAAAACCGATACACCGCTCTGTACCAGCGATCTGACCTGTTCCAGATCCCCGCTCTTTATGGCTCTGAACAGTTTATCTTCATCAGATGAGCATGAAGATAAAAAAGATCCGATCAGAAAAAATGACAGGAGTGTTAACAAACTTATTTTCATAACTGCGATCCTTTATTTTATTTCGATTTTATAAAAATGTTTTTTTCCTTTGTTGATTATAATAACACCTTCTTTTAAATCCTGAGCAGCGATCTCTTTCTTTATGTCGGCCACCTTTTCGCCGTTAAGCTTCAAACCACCCTGGACTATCATTCTCCTGGCCTCACTTTTTGTGGAAAAAATGCCTGCAGAAACACAAATATCCACGAACGGCATTCCGATTATCATAACGCTGTCCATTTTGATAGAGGGTGCGGCATGAAGAGACCCTTCTTTAAACAGTTTGGCCGCTGTGTTCTTTGCTTCGGATGCTTGTTTTTCACCGTGGAGTATCTTTGTTGCTTCAAAAGCAAGGATCTCTTTCACTTTGTTAAGATCTTCTCCTTTAAAACCGGCGTATTTCCGGATTTGTTCTGTGGAGAGGAATGTATATATCTTTAAAAATCTTATAACATCATCATCCCCGGTATTTCTCCAAAACTGATAATATTCGAAGGGGCTGGTGAGATCGGGATCAAGCCAAATCGAGCCACCTTCGGTCTTTCCCATTTTTTTGCCGTCAGATCTTGTAAGGAGAGGGTTTGTCATTCCTGCCACTTCTTTTCCTTCTATCCTTCTTACCAGCTCTATTCCCGCAATAATATTTGACCACTGGTCATCTCCTCCAATTTGCAGAGTGCAGCCGTATTTTTTATACAGACTGTAAAAATCATATGCCTGAAGTATCATGTAGTTGAATTCAAGAAAAGACAGACCTTTTTCCATTCTTATCTTAAAGCAGTCTGCGGTAAGCATTCTGTTAACAGTAAAGTGCGGACCTATCTTTCGAATAAAATCTATGTAGTTCTCTGAACCCAGCCAGTCATAATTATTTAACAGCAGGGCACTGTCCTTATCAAGATCGATAAAATTTGAAAGCTGGCCTTTGATGCCCTCTATATTATCAAGTATAGTTTTTTCAGTCAACATCTCTCTCATTGAATCCCTGCCGCTCGGGTCGCCGATCATTGCAGTACCGCCGCCCAGTACGCATATCGGGTGATGCCCAGCCTTTTGCATATGTGAAAGTATCATGATCGGAATGAGATGACCGACATGGAGCGATGATCTGGTAGGGTCGAATCCGGCATAAACTTTTACAGGATGACCATTCAGAATGTTCTTTAATCTGCCATCTTCAACTGTTGATTGTTTTATAAGACCTCTTTCTTTGAATTCTTCATATAGTGCCGACATATTATTAAAACTCCGGTTTAGTTATCAGTTTTAATACAAATATACAATAACTGATCGGATTTTACAACAGCTAACTAATGTTATTTTGCGTACAATTAATTTGATTATACCTTCGTTTTTAAGTATATTTAGCACAAAAATTACGGGAGTCCGGATTGGAAGGTTCAAAAAGTGAGGGTATGAATTCTAATTTTATCAGGACCATTATCGAAGAAGACATAAAAAACGGAAAAATCAAAGAGGTTCATACGCGGTTTCCGCCCGAGCCCAACGGTTATCTTCATATTGGCCACGCAAAAGCCATAGTGATAAATTATGAAACAGCAAGAGAATTCAACGGTCTGTACAATTTGAGATTCGATGATACGAACCCTTTAAATGAAGATCGTGAATATGAAGAAGCTATCAAAAGAGATATAAAATGGCTCGGTTACGACTGGGGCGACAGGTTGTATTATGCATCAGATTATTTTGATCAGCTTTACGAGTTCGCAGAATATTTGATCAGGACAGGGAATGCATATGTTTGTGAGCTTTCAGTTGAGAAGATGAAAGAATTAAGGGGAACTTTAAGCACCCCCGGAATTAACAGTCCTTACAGGGATCGCAGCACAAAAGAGAACTTAGATATCTTTAGACGCATGAAAAAGGGCGAATTTGAAGAAGGCTCAAAAGTGCTCAGGGCAAAAATTGATATGGCGAGTCCCAATATTAATCTTCGCGATCCGGTTATGTACCGTATAATAAAAAAGCCCCATCACAGGACCGGCAGAAAATGGCTTATTTACCCCTCTTATGATTTTACCCACGGACAATGTGATTCGATCGAAAAAATAACTCATTCGTTATGTGACATATCTTTTGAAAATCACAGGCCGCTTTATGACTGGTTCATAAATAAGCTCGGAATCTATCCTTCCAGACAAATCGAATTTGCCAGGCTGAATCTGACTTATACTGTAACCAGTAAACGGTTTTTAAAAAGTCTGGTGGAAAAAAATATTGTTGACGGCTGGGACGATCCCAGAATGCCGACAATTATCGGTATGCGCAGAAGGGGAGTGCCGCCAAAGGCAATAATAGATTTTATGAAAGGCGCCGGAGTAAGCAAAAAGGAAAATCTGATCGATATTGAAAACTTTGAATATACGGTCAGAGATCATCTGAAGCGAACCAGCAGACATGTTATGGCAGTGCTCGAACCTGTTAAACTGACGATAATCAATTATCCGGAAAACAAAACAGAAGAGATTGAAATGGAAACATTTTCCGGTCAAAATACAACACCAAAGAGAAAGGTTCCTTTTACCCGAAATCTTTTCGTTGAAAGAAGCGATTATTCCGACACTCAGGATCCTGCTTTTTTTAGGCTTACGCCGGGACAAATGGTCAAATTGAGAAAAAGCTATATCCTCAAATGCATATCAGATGTAAGGGATGAAAAGGGCTGTGTGACAGAAATAATATGCCGGTATCTTCCCGGGACTTTAAGGGAGATGAAAGTGGACGGGAAAAAGATAAAAGGTATAATCCACTGGGTATCACAGTCTTACAGCACAGACTGCACCGTGAGATTATATGACAGACTTTTCAACATAGAAAATCCGCTCGAGGAAAAAAATGCGGATCTGACCGGTTTTGTGGACCGTAATTCCTTAAAGAAATTAACCGGTTGCAAGATCGAGAGCTCTGTCAGAGAAGTTCTGTCTGCCGAGACCCGCTTCCAATTTATCAGGAACGGTTATTTCTGTGTGGATATGAAAGATTCCTCAAAAGATGCCCCCGTATTCAATAAAACTCTGTCTATGAGGTGAAATTTAATTTTTAAGGCAACTTTTTCTGTTGATATTTGTATAAGCTTAGACTATATTGTTTAGGTTTCTGTAAATTTACTGTAAATTAAGGAGTGTACGAAAATGAATAAAATCTCGATCTTACTGTTGACAGCGGCTATAATACTGATTTCGTGTAATGAGCAGGATCAGGATAAAATTCTTGCAGAACTGAAAACCGGCGATATAACGGTGGGCGAATTTGAAAATGCTATGCTTGAAAATTCATTCCAAGGAGATTATAATCAAGCTGCCGGATCTTCGATGGATCAGAGAAGGGACTTTGTAAAAGAAATGGCATTCCGTGACATAGTTTATGATCTTTCAGAAAAGAATAGCCTGGATACTTTTAAAACCGTAAGGGAAGAATTCGAAAATAAACTTTATGCCTACGCTATCCTCCAGGGTCTTATTGTGGACAGTATAAGAAAGAAGATCTACGACGAAGCGGATATGAAAAATTTTTACGAAAAAAAGAAAGTAAAATTCTTTCCGAAACACATACTTGTCGATTCAAAAAAACATGGCGACGAATCTGCAAGGCACAAAATAGATTCTATATACACTCTTGTTGAAAAAGGAGAAAAATTTGAGGAGCTTGCAAAAGAGCACTCAGATGATATCAGAACCGGGGTAAACGGCGGTGAACTGGGATGGGTTTTCTCTTACGATATGGTAAAGGAATTTGAAGATCAGATATTGAAAATGGAAAAAGGCGAGGTTTCCAAACCTTTTAAAACCGAATACGGATTTCATATCGTATTACTTGCAGACAAAAAGAAGAATGACAAACTTACTGATTTTGAGAATGATAAGTATGCTTTAATGCGTGATATGGACAATAAACACGCATCCGAGTTCAACGAACTGTATTTGGATCTTATAGAAGGGCTCTTTGACAGATATAATGTGAGTATTGATTCGTCCAATATAGATTTCTTTTTGCAAAAATACAGATCAATGCATAAAGAAGAAGGAGCAGGCGGAAAGGATCCGTTAGAAGAATTCACAAAAGAAGAATTGGACAGAGTTTTGGTGTTTTTTAACGGTCAGAATATTAATATCAGCACATTGACCGAACAGATCCGGCCTCTTCCGGTAAAAGACAGACCTGAGCTTGATTTCGATGAGATAAACAAATTTATCATAGGCCGCTACAGACATCAGATGCTCCAGAAATATGCAGATGAGCTTGGTTATACAAAAAAAGAGAAATTTATTGATGCTGCAAAAAAGGATATCTACAGTCAGTTAAAGGAGAAAGTTCTGGATCATTTTGTAAGATCCAAGATTAAACTGCCCGATGAAGAGGAACTGAAAGAAATTTATGAAAAAAATAAAAATAAGTATAGAAATGATGACGGCACATATAAAGACTTTAAAAAGGTAAAAGTCAGTATTTTGAATTCCATAAAATCCGATTCTTCTTCAAAAAAATTAAAAACATGGAAGAAAGAAATACTGGAAGAATACGGTTTTAAGATCGACCATTTAGCCCTAGAAGAAACATTTTATATGCCCGGGGATGATAAAAAATGAATAATATCTTCAAGGCAAATATTTTAATGATAATCATTATTATTTCCGGTACGGTTGCGGCGTCAGAAACTTACCTTACGCCGTCATTGAACAATAAGCCGGTCGTCAGCATTGATGGGGAAGTCTTTTATGAGTACGGTGTTTTCGGTCGCCCCGGCGGCTCCGGACGAATAAAAAAACTGACCGTTCCCGAACGGAAAAATATTATAAGTGATTTTGCTTTTCGTAAAATACTTCAGAGGGAAGGGAACATACCTTCGATAATAAATTCTCAGGAATATGAGCTGAATTACAAAAAGCTGCAGTCAAGAAATGCCGTCGAATATTTAAAGGATCATATTATTGAGGAGTTTTTTATATCGGACAGCGTGATAGATGAGTACTTGGCAAAAAAAGATAAAGAATACAGAAATCTTTCAGAAAAAGAATTAAAAAAGGTCGTTCTGGAAGAAATAAAAGTATCGAAAAAAGAAAAGATCAGTGCTTTTATCCGATCATATCTTGACAGTTTAATATCTTCAGAGGGAGTTTTTTATAATGAGAAACTTTTCAAAGATATATCTGAGATCGAAGCGGATGATCCTAAAGAATTTTCAAATCAAATCAAATCTAAAGGCCGGCATCTCACGCTTGTGGAATACGAAAATGAAAAGGTCAGTGTTTTGGACCTGTACCGGAAGATAAGAGAATTAAAGCCCTATCATTTAAGACACCTGTCTTCTGTTCAGGTTCTCAAAAACCTTTCAGACGGTCCCGTACTTAACACGCTTTTGGTAAATGAATCCAAAAAAATGGGAGTATTTGACAACAGCCCGGTGATCAGGAAAACAGAAGATCAGATGAAACATTTTGTTGCCCGGAAGTATCTTGATCTAATTTCAAGCGAAGATAAATATATCCCTTCCAAAGAGGAAATGGTGGATTACTATATTGACAATAAGGATGATACTACGCTCTGGAGCAGGAAGAAAATGTGGGTGGCAGAGATATTTAAAACTTACGATAATGACAGCGAAGATGAAAAAGATCATAAAATAAATGTTGCGATCGAGCTTGAGAATATCAGGCAAAAAATTATTGAGGGAAATGAAAGTTTTAAAAAATATGCTGAATTTTACGCAAGACCTGCTTCCAGGAACGGAGAACTTGGCTATATATTCGAGACGGA
>JAWOER010000030.1:0-2746 GCA_046482655.1 Candidatus Delongbacteria bacterium
CTCGTGGCTACTGATGTGGCTGCAAGAGGGATCGATGTAAGCGACCTTACCCATATAATCAACTATAATTTACCTGATGACCCCGATATTTACCTGCACAGAAGCGGAAGAACAGGAAGAGCGGGAAAAAGCGGCATCTCGATCTCGATTGTTCATTTAAAAGAAAGATCGAAATTGAGGATGATAGAGAACCGTTCCAAAATAAAATTTCAGCAGAAAAAAGTCCCCGACGGCATCAGCATTTGCGAAAAGCAGCTTTTTAACCTAGTTGACAGAGTGGTGAATGTAAATATAAACAAATCTCAGATCGAAAGATTTCTTCCCTATATCTACGATAAGCTGGCAGACCTGACCAGAGACGAACTGATACAGCATTTTATTTCTGTCGAGTTTAACAGTTTCTTGAATTATTATAAAGATTCTGATGATTTGAATAAAAAAGTTGAGCCGAAAGAAAGAAAGAATCAGAACAAGAGCAGGGGCAAAGACAAAGATAAACTCAGGAATCAGGATTATACGCGTTTTTTTATAAATATCGGATCTAAAGACGGGATCGACAAACCCGGTATGATAAAACTGATCGCTATGAATCTGAAGAACCGCAATATTTCTATCGGCAAGGTCGATATGCTCAAGAATTTTTCCTTTTTTGAAGTCGAAAGCTCATTCAAGGAAGAAACTTTGAAAGCGTTCGAATTATCAGAGTTCAAAGGAGCTCCGCTAAATGTTGAAATTTCCGATAAGAAGTCTTTTGAAGCTAAACCGAAAATAAAAAAGTCAAAACACAAGAGTAGATATCACTCATAGTTTTCAGGGAACCTGATCCTTTCTATTCCTTCAACAATAACATGCAGGATCAGCATGTGGATCTCCTGTATCCTGTCGCTCGTTTTACCGTCAATAACTATCTCATGACCGGCTTTTCCTTTAAGCTTTCCCCCGTCTTTACCGAGAAGAAGAACTGTATTCATTCTTAACATTTTGGCTTTTTCGAAAGCTTTAATTATATTCGGCGAATTACCGCTCGTGGAAAGTCCTATAAAAACATCACCTGAATTTCCATAAGCTTCGACTCCCCTTGCGAAAACTTCGTCAAAACCGAAATCGTTGGCAGCGCAGGTAATGAATGAAGGATCAGAAAGAGCTATCGCCGGTAAAGCTTTCCTGTCCGACCTGAACCTGCCCGTAAGTTCTTCAGCGAAGTGCATCGCGTCTGCCATCGAGCCGCCGTTCCCGCAGATAATCACCTTTTTACCTGTGTCAAATGCTCCGACCATGCACATGATCATCTCCTTTACGACAGAAATATTTTTCTCGTCGGTAACAAAATCTCCCAGCAGTCTGTGTGCATCTTTGAATGAATCTGTTATATTTTCAAGCGGCATGCTTTCCCCCTATGTATTGTTTTTCAAAAGCTGATCTTCGGGAACGGCTCCGAAATCCTTTGCGGGAACTCCCGCAAAAACCCGTCCGGCAGGCACATCTTTCGTCACGACCGAGCCGGCGGCGACCATTCCATCCTCGCCTATGGTTAAGCCGGGGAGTATCGTAACATTAACTCCAATTCTGCCGCCGTCTTTTACCGTTATACCCTTAAAATGTTTGAACCTTTCCTTTGACCTGCCGGCAAAATTGTCGTTGCTCGTGGTAACGCACGGTGCAATAAAGCAGTAATTCCCGATCTCGGAGAGAGCTGTAATGTAGGCGTTGGACTCGATCTTGCACTTTTTGCCTATTGTGCTCTTGGACTCAACAAGAACTCCCCTTCCGATGATCGTCATCTCCCCTATTTTCACGCCGAACTGGACCGCCGCCTGATCCGCGACAAGAACTTTATCGCCGATCTCCGCGCCTGCGTAAATAACAACTCCAGCGCCGATAAGAACGCCGTTGCCGATCTTTGCCGGCGGAAGAACCTCGTCTGTCGCCATCGCAGAATTGGGCGACTTCATTTTCTGCTTTCCGATCACGGTGTTATCATCGATCCTGACATTGTCCCCGATAACAGTACCTTCATGGATCACAACATTATGACCGACCACGCAATCATCGCCGAAAACAACATCTTTACCTATGAAGACATTTGATCCCATTGCGGGCGTATTCAATTCACTCATCCCGTTCTCCGCAGATTTTTATGTAAATATATAAAGATTCCGGTCTCTTTGCTAAATAAAAAAAGTGAAATTTTGTTTAGGAATTTAAAAAAACAGTAATTATATTGAATGCAAGTAATATACCTTGACGAGAGAAGTAACAGAAATATGGCTGAGTTGTTTGACGCAAAATATTTTTACCAATTAAGAGATATACCTCTACTCTACTCTACTCTACTCTACTCTATACCGGAACAAATCACCTCCGAATAATTTCTTTGTCGGGATTTTGCTGACGAGAACAAACATTGAAAAAGAGAAAAGAAAAATGTTAAATTTGGAGGATCAAAGTGAAAATATTAATATTGTTGATGTTGATACAAACATTATTACTCAATGCACAAATTATTACAAATGAAATATATCCGACGGGGTATACGCAAAGTGAGGAGGAAAAGCAAATTATGGATACTTGGCCGAAGCTGACCCTTCCAGATCACTATGCAGGTACAATCAAAGACCTGCCGTACAAACTCGACAACTCCCAACTAAAATATTTCAGACCAGTATTCAGCCAAAAGAGATTCGGAAGTTGTGCACAAGCTAGCGGCATAGGATATGTTTTTACATACCACATGAATTTTTTGAAT
>JAWOER010000085.1:0-3019 GCA_046482655.1 Candidatus Delongbacteria bacterium
TGTACCATTTCATATTATCAACTGCTCTGAGCATTGCTTTAAGAACAATACCGATCCCGCATCCGGGACACCAGAGATGTGGTATTTTGTCCATTCTTAAAAATTTTTCGTAGTCAAAAGCCATTATAATGTCTCCTTGATCACATTCAAAATATAGCTGGGATGTATCGGAACTCCTCCAACATGATTTATGCGGACGATCTTGGTCCTGTCCGCTGCATACTTTTCAATGGTATTACTTAATTGCCCCATGTTCATTTCCGGTACAATTATTGCCTTAGCTCTGCCGCATAATTTTAATATTTCGGCCTGCGGCAGTGGCCATATTACCCTTAACCTCATCATGCCGACCCTGATACCGAGTTTCCTGGCTGCATCAACAGCAACTCTCGCTCCCCGGGCAGTTGACCCATAAGCGAAAATAACTATTTCAGCGTCCTTCATACGATAATATTCGTAATCTATAATCTTATCGACATTACTTTTCACCTTTCTCATATGCCTTTCCTGATCCGCCTGAACAAGATCGGGATCCGTAGTTGGGAATCCGGTTTTGTTGTGTGACAGTCCCGTCACATGGAATCTGTAACCTTCGAAAAAATTTGCCATAGGCGGAATATCTCCGTATGCAGTATCGTATGGAAAATAATTTTCGGGTTTGACCGTAGGTCTTTTCCTGTTTCTAATTACGATCATTTCTTTGTCCGGTACATCTATAGCGGAACTTAAATGTGCTATCAATTCATCCAGCAACAATATGACAGGAATTCTGTATATTTCAGATAAATTAAAAGCTTTTATTGTCAGTTCGTACACTTCCTGCAGGTATGCAGGTGTCAGTGCAATAACCGGATGGTCGCCGTGAGTTCCCCATTTGGCCTGCATTATATCTGCCTGAGCAAGAGCGGTGGGAAGACCGGTGGAAGGGCCGCCGCGCATGACATTGCATATTACACAGGGCACTTCGGCCATATATGCATATCCGAGATTTTCCTGTTTTAAAGAAAATCCCGGTCCGCTTGTGGCTGTCAGGGACTTTACACCGGTTAAAGATGCCCCGATCACAGAACCCATGGCAGCTATCTCATCCTCCATCTGAATATATGTTCCTCCTGCCTTCGGAAGCATTTTAGACATGAATTCCGCAATTTCTGAGGATGGGGTTATCGGGTAACCTCCGAAAAACCTGCATCCGGCATCTATTGCCGCTTTTGCTACAAGCTCTGCTCCGGAGTAGAATCTTACTGATTTTTTCAAGGCTATACCTCTTTGATTTTTTTTAACATATCTTAATACAGAAATCAGGACAATGTATCTCGCAGAGATTGCACTTAATGCACTCTGATGCATTTGCAGCCTCTACGACCTGACCGTTCCATTTGTTCTTGGCTTCAATTATCTTCCAGACGCTCTTCGGACACACATCAACGCAGATTCCACATCCTTTACAACCGTCCCTCCAGTAACCAATCGTTACTTTATCATCTTTTTTTCCGATCTTTATATCGGCTTCCCATTTAGTATAGTGTTCCGGGATACTGTTTTTGTCGCCCATTGCGATCTCCGTGCTCAATTTAAATTTAATTTTTTGTAATACTCGTTCCGTCTTTTCCTTCAATCGCGTCCGCAAGCCGGTCAATAGCTGTAATTATGACTCGCTTTCCGCCGTTTTTTAAAAAGACTATGGCTGATTTTATCTTAGGTCCCATACTTCCGTAGGGAAAATGCCCCTCGTTAAGATATTTGTCTGCTTCTTTCATTGTGATATGGTCCAAATCTTTCTGATCCGGTCCGCCAAAGTTAAGAGCAACCTTGTTTACTGCTGTCATTATATATAGTTCGTCTGCACCCACCAGGTTACCCAGCAGCGCACTCGCCATGTCCTTATCAATAACTGCATCGACGCCTTCCAGCATACCCTTTTCATCGAGACAGACCGGAATACCGCCTCCACCCGCTGCTATCACAATACTATCCTGATCCAAAAGCTGTTTGATAATCTTTTTGTTGACAATATCAGAGGGCTTGGGCGAACCCACCACTCTTCTCCATCCTCTGTCGGAATCCTTTTTTACTATCCAGCCGTTAGCCGCGGCAAGTTCTTTTGCTTCTTTTTCACTGTAAAAATTACCGATGTATTTCGTGGGATCGAGAAGAGCGGGATCATTTTTATTCACAACGACCTGGGTAAGAACTGTCGTGACCGGTTTACTGATCCCGTTTTCATTAAGTTTGTTCTGAAGTGACTGTTCTATCATATAGCCCATACTTCCCTCGGTATCAGCCACAAGAATACCCAGTGGTATGTCCGGCATTCTGTCCCTCGTTTGCTCGACCCTTCTCAGCGCAATACCCACCTGCGGGCCGTTACCGTGTGTTATGGCCAAAGAATAATTTTTTCTTACCAAACCTATCAGGGATTCAATACTGGTCCTTGTATTTCTGAACTGAGACCCTATCCAGTTTTTGTGATCCGTCGGGGTCAGAGAATTTCCGCCGATAGCGATGACCACTCTTTTGTTATACATCGATTTTCCTTACAAAATTAACCTTATTTCAAGTTTTACGCCTTAAGCTGGGCTGGTGCGTAAAGTGAAAAATATAAAGCAATTCTTAGTATCTGTCAACTAATTTGATTAGTATTATTTTATAATTGAACCCGTCATTTCAGATAAAGCATCTTTTTCGAGATGCTTCCGAAAGATGTTTCCAGAGAATATATATATATGCCGCTATGGAGGCCCGAAACATCAATATTTACAGAATATACACCCTTGTTTAGAGACCTGTCCAGAACATTCCTTACAAGCTGGCCGGCTGAATTATATATATTCAGTCTAACTTTCTGATATTCGGGTAAAGAAAATTTTATAGTCGTTGCAGGGTTGAACGGGTTCGGATAATTCTGATAAAGTACCGGGTCCGAAGGTATCTTTGCTATATCTTCTTCTATTCCCACAAGTATGTTGGTGGCTAAGATATTGTCCACCCAGGCACCATCAGCGCCCCCGTCCATACT
>JAWOER010000173.1:0-5357 GCA_046482655.1 Candidatus Delongbacteria bacterium
AATCTTAAAGCTGTATTTATCTCAACGACATTTGTTGATTTTTCAGCTGAAGTCAGAAATATAAGTGTTGATTACGGGCTTGCGAAGAAATCTGTAAAATACAATCTGGGATTTTTACCTTATATTTTTTCTATTGATCTGAGATATATGCTTAAAAATTATAAAGTCAACAGTCAGAGAACTCAATCAAAAGATTCATACTATAGCCTTTCTTATGATAAGTATGGCGGAGCAGTTCTCGAGATACCGGATGACAAGATAGATCCGGAGAGATGGAATAATAATATAGCTGATTTTGATGTAGGTAAAAAAGAACTTGACCATCTGGCATCGCTGATAAATTTCCTCAGTTCAGCAAACATAAAAACTGTAATAGCTGTCCCGCCCCAGAGGGAAGGTCTTATGAATGATGAAAATATCGCAAAAATAATTCCGGTAATTGAAAGGATAAGGCTCGTTGCCGAAAGTAATGGTGCAAAGTTTATAAATTCATTTGAATTTGGATTGTGGCCGGATTCATTATTTGTAGATTACTGCCATCTGAATAAAGCAGGATCTGTCAAATATACAGAATATATAGTATCAAAATCCGGGATTTATGATCATTGAAACTAAAAAGGAATTGTTTCTTTAATAGATTACAGCTCAGGTGTTCTATCAAAAGTAAGCTGCAAACGGTGTGCGATAACAGGCAGCAAATATAAATTTAAAAAGTGGGAGAATTATGGAAAAAGATACATCTAAATCAAGTATGTTGATAATATCAACAGGATTTCTCGTATTTTACTTTTTTATGTTTCAGGTTTCTTTGTTGAACTGTCAATCAATCAATGATTCAATCCTATATGCTCAAAAAATCGGAGACACATTGTATATAGCAAAAAAATACAATTCAGATAGCGATGTAATTTACACATTTGACTACTGCATGGCTAATAGCCTTTACACTTTTAAAACTGTTGCCTTGTATGCTAACACCGGAGAGTATGTCAGCGAAGATGTACTAAGGCCTTATGACCAATTAGTTCTAAGTTCAACTGTGACGGACAATATCGGACCCGCAGGTTTAAGAATTGACGGATTAGGATATTGGACGGGCGGGAATCATCTTTTTACTGACAGTTTGGGTATAAAGCACAAAACAGCAAAAACAATAGATGTCGAAATATCAGTTAACGATTCTGTAATGACAAACGATTTCAGTTGCTATGCTCCTGAAATAAAAATTATTGTTTCAAATAATCTGTATTTTCCCCCCGAACTACCCGAGAAAAATATTTGTATTAAAGAAAATGTTGAATATACTGTTGATGTTTCGGGTATAAGAGTCTTTTCGAATCATAATATTTTTAGAAAGATATACATAACAAATTATTATGGGATGCAATCGGCCGGTTCAGCGTTGCAGGAAAAAATATTTATGATAAACAGTCAGTATCAAAATGAAATTAATAAGGAAGATGGTCTTCAGTCCGGTCCGATAACTTCTTATCCTAATGTGTATAAAACAATTCTGTCAGATTCATTGAAAACAATATGTCAGGAAATGATGATTAATATGCAGGAGGGCTTGTTTTCTAATCCGGACACTTATATTGTATCCCCCAGTTCCTTTTCCAGAGTGTTTACTTCGGGTTCCAAGACTTATTTTAATCAAATACGGGGTAAGCAATTTTATCAGGGGGATAATTATTTTTGGAAAGGCCGGTACAGCTGGTACGACATGAATGAGTACTGTGTTTGCTCTCCCGAAAGTGTATTAATTAGTTCAGACGGGCAATCAAACAAAATTATATGGGATGATTCTCCCGGTGCGGAGACATATAAAATATATCGTTCAACCGATCCTTATTCAGGTTTTGTTGTGCTCGGATCTGTAAGTGTCCCCGAGTTTACAGATATGGATATTTCGGGTTCGGATATGTATTTTTACAGGATCACAGCAAAACATTCACAGTAAAGATCATGTTTTTTGCTTGACATACAGAATTCGTTGTAATAACTTTGCTTGGTTTCTAAGCTTTAAAAAGAACGAGGAAAAACCATGAAAAAGATCCTCGGAATATCGGCATTTTATCACGACTCGGCGGCGGCGCTGACAGTTGACGGTAAAATTATAGCGGCAGCACAGGAAGAACGGTTTACAAGAAAAAAACATACACCGGATTTTCCTGTCAAAGCCATAAAATACTGTCTTGATCACTCCGGTCTGGAAATAGACGAGCTTGACGCTGTAGTATTTTATGACAAACCGCTGTTAAAATTCGAGCGCCTTTTAGAAACATATTACGCATTTGCGCCCCGGGGTTTGTTCTCGTTCCTTACAGCTATGCCTGTATGGATAAAAGAAAAGATGTTTTCGAAAAAGCTTATATATGATGGTTTGCGTGAAGTGGAAAAATACAGCAAAAAGAACTTGAATCTTTTATTTACCGAGCATCATCTTTCTCATGCAGCAGGCGCTTTTTATCCTTCTCCCTTTAAAGAGGCTGCAATACTTACCATCGACGGCGTTGGAGAATGGGCGACAGCTTCTATTTGTATAGCAAAAGAGAATAAGGTAAAAATGCTCAAAGAAATGAAATTTCCTCACTCAGTCGGTCTTCTTTATTCCGCTTTTACATATTTTCTCGGTTTTAGAGTGAATTCGGGAGAATATAAACTTATGGGACTTGCTCCTTATGGAAATCCCGATGCCGGTCAGACAAAGGAGTTTGTCAGGTTAATAAAAAATAATATTGTTTCTGTAAAAGATGACGGATCGATATGGCTGAATCAGGATTATTTTAATTATGCTACCGGCCTGCGGATGATAAAAGAAAAGAAATGGAAAAAACTTTTTGGCTTTCCGGCTCTAAAAGCAGACACGAAACCTGAACAGCATCATTGTGATCTTGCTTATGCGATCCAGAAAGTGACAGAAGAGATAGTAATAAAAATGGCAAAAGAAGCCAAAAGGATCACCGGACTCGATAACTTGTGTATGGCGGGAGGCGTTGCACTCAATTGTGTTGCTAACGGAAAACTTGTTAAAGAGAGTATTTTTGAAAATGTTTTTATACAGCCTGCAGCAGGAGATGCCGGAGGAGCTCTCGGTGCAGCTTACCTGACCCATCACATGTATTTCGGCAGCAAAAGAGAAATTTGCAAAGGGCAAGATGCCATGCAGGGAGCATACCTCGGACCTGATTTTTCTGATAAAGAGGCTGTTTTGCAACTTAAAAAGCTTAAGGCATCATACAGAAAAGTTGATGATTTTAACAGTTTATGCTCAGAAGTGGCAGATCTTCTTGATCAGGGTAATGTGGTCGGCTGGTTTCGGGGCAGAATGGAATACGGGCCGAGAGCTTTGGGCAACAGATCGATACTCGGCGATGCAAGGAATGTCGATATGCAGAAGAAATTGAATCTGAAGATAAAATACCGGGAAGGATTCAGACCGTTCGCACCGTCTGTCCTTTATGAGTGTTCAGAAGAATTCTTTGATCTGACTGTTCCTTCGCCCTATATGCTTCTTATTGCCGATGTGCTGCCGAAAAGAAGAAAGGAACTACCCAAAAATTACTATGAAATGAACCTTTGGGACAGGCTGTATTACCAGCGAAGTGATGTGCAGTCAATAACACATTTGGATTTTTCGGCCAGAATACAGACAGTGCATAAAGAGACCAATCCGCAATACTGGCAGCTGATAGACACATTCCGACAGAAAACAGGTTACGGAATTGTTGTCAACACAAGTTTTAATGTGAGGGGGGAACCAATTGTCTGTTCTCCTGCAGATGCTTATAAATGTTTTATGAGGACTGAAATGGATTATCTTGTAGTGAATGACTTCATTATGAAAAAAACCGATCAGCCGGATTGGGAGAACAGGGAAAAATGGAAAGAAAAATTTAAACTGGATTAAATTTAAAGGCGGTTAAATGGATATACTGAAAGATCTTTGGATGTATATGAGAGAAAGAAAAAAGTTTTGGCTGGCCCCTGTGATAATTATACTGCTTCTTCTCGGTGCCATAATTGTTTTTAGCGCAGGAAGTGCCGCAGCACCGTTTATTTATACGATCTTTTAGAAACAGGAGGCTTTATGAAGAAAGATAAATCAAAAACTACAATGCTCACAATATCAACGGGATTTCTCGTTCTTTACCTTGCATTTGAAATTGATTGGGCCGTTAAAGTTTCACTTATCGCAGGTCTGACCGGTATTTTTTCAAATTACCTGAGCAAAAAGATCGAATATATTTGGATGCAGGTCGCAAAAATTTTGAGCTTTATTATTCCGAATATACTTTTGACGATCGTTTTTTTCTTTTTCTTATTCCCGATTTCATTAATTTCAAAAATTTTCAAAAAAGATTCACTAATGCTAAAGAATAAGTATAGTTCTATTTTCAACGATGTTGAAAGAAAGTTGGATAAAAGCAGTTTTGAAAAGACTTGGTAATTGAATCTCATGAAAATTGATGATAAAGGAATAACTATTGCAGACCAACTGATCGAAAAATTATGAGAATATTTCGTAATATACTATTAATCTCAATTCCAACAGTTCTAATCTTAATTATTATTCTGGAATTGTTTTTCAGGTTTGTTATAACAGCTTCAAATCCCCCTCAAAGTTATTTCGACGATAAAGATAATATATTGCGTTTCGATACAGAACAGAAAACAGGTTATACGACTATAGGAAGATTTGCGGAAATCAAAACAGCTTGGAGAATAAATAATGCGGGTTGGAATTTCGCTAACGATTACCAAAATCATGGAGAAGAAAAACTTGTTGCTGTCATCGGGGACTCATATATCGAAGCATTTCAGGTAGATGTGAATAAAAATTATCCACATATCATGGATCAAGAATCAGGGGATAAGTACAGAGTCTATGCCTTTGGAAAATCTGGCGCACCCCTATCACAGGACCTCCATATTTCGAGATATGTGAAGAAATATTACAATCCGGATGTTTTTATTATTAATCTGGTACACAATGATTTTGATGAGAGTGTTAGAGATATCAAGGCCAAAAGTAGCTATTTTATGCAATTATCTATTGATATGGATGATTTGGTCTCGGAAATCGAACCCAGAACTGACAAATCACTGGCTCAGTACAGTCCCATAAAGAGATATATGTTCAAGAGCGCGATATTCAGATATCTTTATATAAATCTAGAAGTAAGTAGCATAATGAAAAATTTAACATCAAGAGGAAATAAAAATATTGATGCAAATATTGATGTTGAGCAAGTCGAAGATAACAGAGATAAGATATATACGGCAGTTGACTACATTATCAGTACTTTAAGAAAGGAAAATCCTGATAAAAGAATTATTTATGTTTTAGACGGTCA
>JAWOER010000222.1:0-2783 GCA_046482655.1 Candidatus Delongbacteria bacterium
GGTTTGCGTCCGGAGGGGAGTGAATCTATTATCGAAATGTCCAGATCGCCGTAAAGCGACAGAGAAAGTGTCCTCGGTATCGGCGTTGCGGACATCACAAGAATATTCGGTGCATGCTTCGCCTTTTTGACAAGTTCGCCTCTCTGGATGACGCCGAACCTGTGCTGTTCGTCAATTATCACGAGACCGAGGTGTTTGAACTCAACTCCTTCCTGAATAACGGCGTGAGTCCCGATAACTATTTTCGTCCTTCCTTCTGCTATAGACAAAAGTCTTTCATTCCGTACGCTTTTCTTCATTTTACCCACGATCAGACTTATCTCAATATCAAGCCCTTCGCACATGGACGAAAATACTCTGTAATGTTGTTCGGCGAGTATCTCTGTCGGCGCCATGACGGCGGACTGGAATCCGCTTCCCGCCATCATTGCCATGGCAAGCAGGGCGACCACGGTCTTTCCGCTGCCGACATCGCCCTGAAGCATGCGGTTCATGACCTTATCACTTTTAAGATCGTCATAGATCTCTCTGACCACTTTTTTCTGCGCGTCGGTCAGCTCGAACGGCAGCTTTTTGTACAGCCTCTTTAAAAGCTCTCCCGAACTCGTGATCCTGTTTTTTTTAAGAACAGATCTGATAATCATTCTCCGCCTGCACATAACAAGCTGCAGATGGAAAAATTCCTCGTATTTCATGCGATTGAGAGCTGATTTTCTACTCTCTTCACTTTCGGGAAAATGAAGTTCTGTAACTGCAGTTTCCAGATCAGGAAATGAGTAAAGCTTCCTCAACTTTTCCGGCAGGGTGTCACAGAGCAGACCGGAGAACCCGTCGAGTGCGTTGCGTACAAGTCTCCTGAGTACGCGGCTGTCGATATTTTTTGAAGTCAGGGCGGAGGTAAGAGGGTAGAGGGGGATTATACGCCCTGTGTTCTTCAGATTGTGCTCCTCATCCATGCGCTCAATGACCGGGTGATCTATTTTCCATCCGTTATAATATTTAGGCACACCGGAAAGAATATATTCTTCTCCTTCGTTAAGAATTTTTTTTACATACTCGCCTCCCTGAAACCAGATGCAGGTCAAAATCCCCGTTTCGTCACTAAAAGCCGCGTGAAGCCTGGTCTTGTAATTTTTGGCGGGAAAAACCTTCATCCTTATCAGTTTTGCGATAAAGGTCATTTCTGAAGGATCCATCATGATATTTCCTATCTTCTGGATCGTTTTTCTGTCGAGATACCTGCGTGGAAAATAAAAAAGAAGGTCCTCAACAGTTTCTATGCCGGCTGTGTTCAGTGCCTTTTTGCGCACCGAGCCAATATCTTTGACTTCCGATATGTCTATAGATGAAAGATTCATTTTTTAATAAATTTCTCCGCCTGATCTCTGCTTATCTTGAATTCTTTGAATACTGCGGTCTGAACATAACCCATTTTGAGGCTGATCTCTCTCGATCCGTGATTTTGAGGATGAGTCTCGGTCCTGATCAGTTTCAGGTCGGGAAAATCTTTGATCAGCCTTTTGAACATTACCGCCTTAAGCCATTTTCCGAAACCTTTGCCTCTGTGTTCTCTGATCACTCCGGTCATGAACTGATGAGCTTTAGTCTTTTCTTTTCCGATCACTGCCACATTGGTCATAGCCACTATCCTTTCAAGCTTATCGAACAGAATATAAATATAAGTAACATCTCCGGTTTTTTCATCCCTTTTCTGCCATGATCTTATCTGAGCCGGCTTGACTGTCGTATCATAAAGTTCGGAATTATCGGGCATATCCTTTAAAAGTTCAGAAAATGAAATGCAGTATTTTTCCAGTACATCATCGGGGAATTTCGTGAACAATTTCAGTTTGAGTTCGGGATATTTTCCAGGTATTTCAGCTGCCCATTTTTCTATTATCTTCTTCTTAGCGTTTTCTATCTTAAGCTCGAGATGTATCTGATCCGAACCGGTCTCTGCATTAAGCTTTTTCGCAATATTGTCATAAATACCGTTCTTTGAAGGGAATGCAAGGAAATTTGATGCCGGATCGAACATCAAAAATTCTTCAATTATCAGTCGTAAAAGTGCATATTCGATCCTTTTCGGAGCTATATTGTGAGAAAAATATGTGAATCGCCTTTTCTTTTTTTTAGCCTCCTGAACCGAAAAATTAAAATTTCCCCATTCACGGCCGTTCTTTATGACCTTATAACTGCCTTTTTTTATCTTTTTTATAGAGAATGAATTTTTCATTTTTTCCTAAGCTCCTGCTCGACTTCTTTCTGAACATAGGAAAAACCTGTTTCCTTGTTTTCCGCACCAAGCGTGACCAACGCTTTGGTTATTTCCTGAGTAGTGGATTCGAGTTTCTTCATAAATTCAGTATAGATCACTTCCCGTCTGGGGTCACTCTCATCTTCGCCATAAAGATTATTTATCAGACTTTCTGTCAGCTGGTCAAGTTCCCACAATCTGAGATGCAAAAGCTCGTGAATAATAACCTCTTCCGAATTTTTAACCGAGGGGTTGAATGTGTTTAACATCAGAACTGCCTGATGATTACAATCGTCAATTTTTATATCTCCTGATTTTCTCCATTCCCTTTGGACAAATTCAAGTTTTATATCATAGTGATCAAGACGAAGTAATTTTTTCCATTTTCTCATTGTCCCTTCAGCCTTGATTTTATCAATTTTTCCGGCTTTATTCATTAGTATTTTCTCCTGTTAATCCGTTCTTTTATATTTCTGAGAGCAATATAACATTCTCACCATCAAGGAAATCGTCAACAAATATTACG
>JAWOER010000014.1:0-4086 GCA_046482655.1 Candidatus Delongbacteria bacterium
TGCTTATCAGTGTCGAGTATGCAGAATTTTCAGTCCTTAAAAACAAGCTCCAGGCTACAGACGGTAACCTTAGCGCAAATCTGAGAAAACTTGAGGATGCTGAATATATATCTGTTAAGAAAATATTCGTGGAAAGAAAACCTCAGAGCAGGTATTCGATCACCGATAAAGGCAGAACAGCTTTCGAAAAGTATATAGATAATCTGGAAAAACTGATAAAGAAATGATCACACAAAAAGCAGCAGGCTCCCGGCCATGACCAGCATTCCGGTAACGAGACCGTATATTGCCACATGATGCTCACCGTATTTTTCTGCAGTGGGCAGAAGCTCGTCAAGCGAGATGAAAACCATTATGCCCGCGACTCCGGCGAATACTACTCCAAATATCGCAGGGCCGAAAAAATGTCTGAATACAAAATATCCGATCAATGCGCCGAGCGGTTCAGACAGTCCGGAAGCAAATGAAAGCCAGAAAGCTTTCTTTTTACTCTTTGTCGCATAGTAGATCGGCACGGATACCGCTATTCCTTCGGGAATATTGTGAATAGCTATCGCCAGGGTTATGCTTATTGCAAGAGTCGGTTCCTGCAAGGCGCTGATGAAAGTCGCAAGTCCTTCCGGAAAATTATGAATACCGATCGCAAGTGCAGAGAACACGCCCATACGCATCAGTTTCCTGTCTTTATTCTTATTCTCGCAGTCTTCGATGCACGGCGGCTCATGAGGATTTTCAAATGAGGGCACCATCTTATCGATCAAGGCTATCAGAGCCATACCACCGAAAAATGAAAGTGTTGACAAATAGTATCCTTTCTCAGGACCGTAAAAACCTGCAAGTGACTCTCTTGCCTTATCGAATATTTCTACTAGTGAAACATAGATCATAACCCCTGCAGAAAATCCGAGCGATCCGGCAAGAAATTTCGGATTAAATCCTTTTGACATGAACGCCATCACACTTCCTATACCCGTCGAAAGCCCGGCAAAAAGAGTCAGCGCAAAAGCGAATAATACATTTCCATCTCCCATGGATTGTAATTTAAGAAAATTTAAGAAAATTGAAAGTAAAATAATTCAAATTGACACACATCATATTTTAGGATATATTTATCCGGTATACTTACTATAAAATCCCGGAGGCGAAAATGAAAGACATAATCAGACTCAGCCTGGAATTAAATTCGATAAACGATATTGATATTCTGCTTGAAAGGATACTTTTTGAGGCGAGACATGCGACAGGAGCTGATGCGGGAACGATCTACACAAAAGAGGGAACCGAGCTTCTTTTCCGTCATGCCCAGAATGACACACTTCAGAAAAAACTCAATAAGGGCGATAAGCTAATTTACACGACCTATACCGTGCCTGTAAATAAGAATTCTATATCAGGGTATGTGGCCGTAAGGGGTGAGAGTTTAAATATATGCGATGTGAATCAGATCGAAGGAAAAGATTACACTTTCGACCGTAAATATGACGACAGATCAGGCTATAGAACAAGATCAATGCTCACAGTTCCTATAAAGGGTGATACGGGAGAAGTACTAGGTGTTATCCAGATAATCAACAGAAAGAACAGATCGGGAGATATTGTCTGTTTTTCTGATGAAGACGAACTTTTTGTGAAGCATTTTGCACATACAGCGAGCGCGGGACTTCAGAAAGCAAAAATGACAAGAACTCTCATTATGCGTATGATACAGATGGCCGAAATGAGAGACCCGAAAGAAACAGGAGCTCATGTGAACAGGGTCGGAGCGTATTCTGTCGAGATATATGAAAGGTGGGCTGAAGATAAAGGCATATGCCGGGCCGAGATAGATAAAAAGCGCGATATTTTAAGAATGACGGCTATGCTTCATGATGTCGGTAAAGTTGGAATTTCCGACACTATTCTAAAAAAGCCGGCGAGATTCACTCCCGAAGAATTCGATGTAATGAAAACTCATACTACACTTGGAGCAGACTTGTTTTCCAATATCGAATCCGAATTTGACAGGGTGGCCAGAGAGATCGCTATTTCACACCATGAGAACTGGGACGGTACAGGTTATCCGGAAGGTCCCAGAGGGAGTCAAATACCGGTCTTTGGAAGGATCGTGGCTCTGGCGGATGTATATGATGCATTATCGTGTAAAAGAGTCTATAAGGAAGCCTGGAAAGAGGATGATGTCCTTGACGAGATCAAAAAACTTTCGGGGTCAAAATTTGACCCCGAAGTCGTTGAGGCTTTTTTTAAGTGTCTGCCTGTCATCAGATCGGCCGCCCGCAGATATCCTGATAAAGATTAATTATTTGACTGCCAGGCGTTTTTCTATATATTTTGAGTTCATTATTCTTACAGTACCCATATAATTCATCCTGAACTCTAAGAAATCTCCGACTTTATAGTTCTTTTCGTTGTCACCCAGATCAATGACTATCATGTCTGAACTGGCACCCACAATTTCCATATTTTCTTCCAGGGGCATGATCTGATTTTCTTCTATATCCAGCAGTCCCAGATCGATCAGTGCCCTTTTTGAAGTTCTTCCGAAGTCATCTTCGTTCACTTCCACTGATTCGCCCTGTACATTGGTACCCATTTCACCCATCGGTGTCACGGGTTTTTCTATCAGCTCGATTATTTCTGCAAAAAGCCTGAAAACATCGTTATGCATTTTCTTGTAGGTGGTATCATGATAAACATCCGTACCCAGAAAAAGCGTTTCACCCACACGAAAATGATTTATTCCCCTTGGAAGCAGCTTATTAAAAATAAGCGGAATAGTTACTGATGCTCCTCCCGAAAGCAGCGGGATCTTTTTGTTGAACTTCGACTCGATAAGCTGCTTATACAGGCTCAGCTGTATAAGCTTGTCGTTATTGGGCAGGATCCCGTAAAGACAGGCAAGATTGGTTCCTATACCTTCCACTTCAATATTAGGAAGCTCAAATACCTTGGCATAAAAATTCATCAGATCATCTCTCATAATACCTTCTCTGAGCTCACCCATTTCTATCATGATTATAATTTTATGTTTCTTTTCCTGTTTGACAGCTTCATCGGAAAGCAGTCTGATGGTGCTTATACTTGTATTTAGACTTATGTCCGCATATTTGATCACACTGTTCACAGAATGCTTTGCAGGGGGCTTAATATATATTGTTTCGATTTCCGGTTTAATTGATTTTATTATTTTTAGATTGGATATCCTTGAATCGGCAACCTGAGAAATATCGAGGTTCAGCAGTTCTTTTATATATGCTTTGTTGCCGCATAAAAGTTTAGATACAACGCACCACCTGATATTATGCTTTTTGAATATATTGTTCAGGTAACGAAAATTTGAACGCAATTTTTTTGTGTTGAAAGTAATATAAGCCATTACGGGATCCTATTTTTTATAGCGCATCTCAATGTATTTTGAGGTAAAACCCACCTTTTCATATAAATATCTTGCAGGATTATCGGGTTCTACATGAAGTGCTAGCGACCCTTCTGACTCTTCTATTGCCTTCTGCATAAGCTTTTTTCCCAGTCCTTTACCTCTGTGCTCCTTATGCGTAGCTATATAGACCAGTATGTTTTCGGGAATATAATCCTTCATTCCGGTTCTGTTTATGACAACTGCTCCGAGTACTTTTCCATCTTCTGATCCCGAAAGAATGAATCCTCCGAATGATTCTGTTTCTTTTAGCGCATAGTCCATGGCTTTAAGTATATCCGGCTTCGGATCTCCATATTTTTCAAGATTATCGTATAGAAAATCCAAAACGCTTTCTTTTTCTTTTTCTGTTGGCATATTCTGCTGATCGAATACCTTGATTTCGAACAAAATGAGCTCCTCTTTTAATTAATGTTTTAAGTTAATGACAACCGAATATACGAAAATTTTTCAATAATGGCAAATTCCTATGCACAAAAATAAAAAAGTCCCGGAATTCCGGGACTTTCTTGTGAGAAAGGACGGGCTCGAACCGTCGACCATCGCCTTAAAAGGGCGGTGCTCTACCAACTGAGCTACTTTCCCAGCCATCAAAAATGCAACGGCAAATATAAGCCTGTTGCACACCTATGTCAAGTATTTTTTATACATTT
>JAWOER010000107.1:0-3238 GCA_046482655.1 Candidatus Delongbacteria bacterium
GAGCGAGAATTTACCTTCCGGGCAGAGATCAGTGCCGTGCAGATCGAACGGATCAAATCCGAGCCCCGAAAGCTTAAGCATGCTTTTTGCCAGATCGAGTATTTTTATCGGTTCTCCCATATCCAGAATAAGTATCTCCCCTTCTCTGCCTATAGAAGCAGCCTGAAGAACGAGCTGACAGGCTTCGGGTATCAGCATAAAGTATCTTGTAATATCAGGATGTGTTATGGTCAAAGGGCCGCCTTTCTGTATCTGCTTTTTGAACTTGGGTATTACTGAGCCTGATGAACCGAGAACATTACCGAATCTGACAGAGCAGATCTCCGTACCGTTGTGATTCATATTCTGGGCATACAGCTCACATACTCTTTTTGTGGCTCCCATAACGCTGGTGGGGCGCACAGCCTTATCAGTAGATATCAATACGAATTTTTCCACATTATTTTCTACAGAAAGATCAATACAGTTCTTGGTACCGATAATATTATTGGTGATGCCTTCTGTAGTATTGTATTCAACCATAGGTACATGCTTGTAGGCTGCTGCATGAATAACTATCTGTGGCTTATATTTTTCAAATGTAACTTTTAAATAAGCAATATCTCTGACTGACTGCAGAACAGGTATAACCCTTTTGGAGGAGAGCTCCTCATTTATAAGGTAGAGGTCATATTCACTGTGATCCAGTATTATGAGTTGTTCTGCACCGTACCTGCAAACCTGACGGCAGATCTCTGAACCTATACTTCCTCCTCCGCCCGTTACCAGTATTCTTTTCCCTTTAACGAATTTTTCTATCTTTTCCTGATCCAGATCTTTGGGATGCCGGGCAAGAAGATCTTTAACATCAATATTCTTTAACTGGGTAAAAAAACTCTTGTCGAGCAGAATATCCTGCAGATTCGGAAGTATTCTCACTTCTTTAAAAAAAGGGCTCAGCTCATCATAGTACTGCTTGATCTTCTTCCTGTCTTTTAATGAGGGCATCGCGATTACAAGCATGTCATCCTTTTCGCCTTCAGATATTTTTGAAAGCCGGATATATTTTTCTCTCGATACAACATTTACTGATTCAATTGATCTCTGGCGTACTTTTGGATCATCGTCGATAAAGTATTTTATCTTGTAGTGAGTATCATTAAGCTCCTCATAAATTTTATGACCGGCCTTTCCGCCTCCGTAAACAACTGCCGTCTTTGATTTTTTTGACCTTGATATCAGATATAGATTTCTGTATATAAACATGACCAGATTTTGAAGGAAAAGAAAGAATATGAGTTCAAGGATAAGCATTCTGAATATAATAAGAGGATGCTTAAAAAAAACAAAGAAGACAGGAAGTGATATAAGAAAGACCAATATACCTATTATATTCTTCTTTAAGTATGATCTTGCTGTGGCCGATGACCATGAAAGTTTGTAGTCGTTCAACAGAACAAAAGAAAGAAGTATGCGCATTGAAAATATAAATATGAGATGGTTAAGATGAGGTTCGATACCCAAAAATAAATGTGCCGAAAAAAAGCTTATTACGGTAAGGATTAGTGTCGCAAGAACACCCATAAGTCTTTTATCTGATGATCGAAGCTCTTTTAACATGACGATCTGTTACCCCCGCTGATAAACCTTATAATAAATTTTTGACCATCTCGATTATATACCTTATATCACCATCGGAAAGTTTTGTGTCCGAAGGAAGACACAGGCCCTGATCGAATAACTTTTCTGAGCTGCCGTTACAATAACTTGAACAATCTTTAAAAACAGGCTGAATATGCATCGGTTTCCACAACGGCCTCGACTCTATGTTTTGCTTCAACAGCTCTTTTCTTATATGTTCCCTGCTGACGCCTGTTTTTCCCGGATCGACAGTTATTGCCGTCAGCCACCTGTTCCCGGAGGAGTTCTCCGGTTCCGGCTGAAATGAGATGCCGGAAATGTCTTCGAAAGCCCTGTAATATATTTCAAATATCTGCCTTTTTCTTTTTACCCGTTCATCAAGAACTTTTAGCTGTCCCCTCCCTATTCCGGCAAGTACATTGCTCATCCTGTAATTATATCCTATGGTAGAATGTTCATAATGGGGTGCATTGTCTCGTGCCTGAGTCGCCAGAAATCTCGCCTTTTCTGAAACCCCGGGGTCGTCAGAAACGAGCATTCCCCCGCCGGATGTGGTCAGGATCTTATTGCCGTTAAATGACAGGATACCGATATCGCCGAAAGTGCCTAGTTTCTTACCCTTATACGATCCTCCCAAAGCTTCGGCAGCATCCTCTATCAATAGTATATTATGCTCTTTACATATTGCAGCTATCTCTTCTATCCTTGCGCTCTGCCCATACAGATGAACGGCTATGACGGCTTTCGGCTTTTTGCCCGTAATTTTTTTTCTGTCCGTGATCGTTTTTTCCAGCAGTTCCGGATCCATGTTCCACGAGTCCGATTCGCTGTCAACAAAAACAGGCCTTGCAAACTGGTATGCTATGGGGTTGGCGGAACCTGAAAAAGTAAAACACTGGCAGACAACCTCATCTCCGGGCCCTACGCCGTTCATAACAAGCGCGAGATGTATAGCAGCTGTTCCCGAACTTAATGCGGCGGCGGAAGCAATATTAAGATATTCACACATTTCGCTTTCGAAAGCATCGACATTCGGGCCAAGTGGAGCTATCCAGTTCGTATCAAAAGCCTCTTTTACGAACCTTTGCTCTTCTTCTCCTATATGGGGCGATGCAAGCCATATTTTTTTTTGCATTGAGAATTCCCCCGGGAATAAACGCATTTCTCTGATCTGCTCAAGCTCTGTACCGTTAATGCACAAATAACATGGTTAATTTAATCACAAACTCAACATTTGTCAAACTATATTTTTAACTTGATTGTTTATCCAGAATTAAATATCATTCCGGCATGAAAAAAATCATTTTAATACTTTTGACCTCATTCTTCACCGGACTATTTGCCGCCTATCCCTATGTAGTGCCCTTTTATGACGAAGAAGTCTTTTTATATCCTTTGCTCAACTATGACCAGAACATTGAATGGAAAAGAGCACGCGAGGGAAGGCTGTATAACGGCAATTTTGTTCAGACATCTCACGGGAGTTTAACCACCTGGCTGCTGCTTCAGGATGAGGAGGCTGTGATCAATCAGAAGATCGGAGATGATTTTATTTTCAGATTCAGATACAAAACCTATGACAACAGGCATATTTCATACAACGAAAAGACTACTACTG
>JAWOER010000157.1:0-6942 GCA_046482655.1 Candidatus Delongbacteria bacterium
GAAGTTAAGACAAACAGAAAAGACATCTTTTTGTAGAATATGGAAAGAACAACTGCCGCAGTCATCGAATTTGCGGCGTGATTTGAAGTAAATGAGAACGATGACTTAAATGAAGAGATGCCGTCGGTCAAAACCCAGAGACCTGCTTTTTCGCGCCAGAAATACAGACCTTCGAGCACCTGACAGGGCCTGGACCTGCCAAAATAGGGCTTTATCACTCTTGCTCCCAGGATGTCCGTGATTCCTACGGCCGCTCCGGCAATTATAATGGCCGCGATAAGTTTTTTATAATCTGGCTTTTTATTTTGTCTGTACATCATATATAATGTTAGAGCGAGAACCGGAATCAGGACCCACACGGATCTCTTGTCAGACAGAAAAACGAATAATGCGTCCATGAGGTCTGAACGAAGAGTTCTGTTGAAAAAAAAGAGGATACTTTTGTCTGCCTCATAAAGTGCACCCATTTAAGCATACCTCATGTATGAATTGATTTTGACGAATCCGAGACTGATCAAATATTGTTTTATTCTATCATCTTTTGCACTTATGTTAAAAAATAGATCTTTTATATCATTTTCAGAAGATATGCGGAACAAATAAAAGATCATGTTTTTTAGTGTTTCAGGGTCATTGTTCGCCAGACCGTAGTTTAAAACTCTGATCCTGCTTTTAAAAGCCGAGGTGAAAACCGGCATTATAAATCCTTCTACACCCCTGTCTGAATATATGTATTTCCATAATTTTTCGCTGTCGTAACCTTCTTCCAGATAGTCCAGATACAGTTCATCGGGATCTATATTTGGAAATATGCCGGTTATTATGTCATTTTCTAAAACTAACCCTGCTCTTTCGCTCACTGACAGATCGAAAAAAGATACTAGACGCTTTTTGAAAAGATTCTCTTTTTCTTCACTAAAGTCTTTTTTATAATACTCTTCTACAAGTTCAAAACTCTTGTATCCGTATCGGCTCAAAAGTTCTTTCATTACTGTCTTTTGATCAAAGTCCTCACTTATCACAATTTCTAAAATATCGTTTCTTCTAAAAAAATATTCTCTGTCGTTTATAAATTTGAATATGAGCTCAAGAGCGGAATATATATCCTCACAATTTGGCTCTGCGGGATCCTTTAATTCGAAAGGTCTTTCCCATACCCTGCGGGTATTGTTCCTGTATATTTCAGTTTTGAGGAAAGGCTGACCATTATTTCTTATGAGTATATAATCGCCCTCTCTTGCAGCTCCCGATTCGAACATCCTCTGCAGCTGAAAGGCATAGGAGGGGCAGACATCTTCCGGATAGAACTCTTTAAAATAATCTTCCGCGGTCTTGTGTGAAATTACCTGAAGTTCCATCACTTTCCAAACCTGAATATTATCACATCGCCGTCCTGAACGACATAGTCCTTACCTTCGAGCCTGGCTTTTCCTTTCTGTTTTGCTGCAGATCTGCTAAAGCTGCATTCCTCGAAATCCTTATAGGATATAACTTCGGCCTTTATAAACTTTTTTTCAAAATCCGAATGTATTGCACCGGCAGCCTGCGGAGCGGTCATTCCGGTGTATATATTCCATGCCTTTACCTCTATCTCGCCTTCTGTTATAAAAGTGGAAAGTCCCAAAAGAGAGTAGGCCTCCCTTATCAGAATATCGAGACCCGGCCTTTCCAGACCGTACTCTTCTAAAAATTCTTTTTTATCTTCCTCTTCCATAAGGGAAAGCTCCGCCTCTATCTTTCCGCATATTTTTACAGCTCCGCAGCCGTGTTCTTTTGCTTTTTCTTTTACCTGCAGAGTGTATCGGGAATCTTTCTTTTCCAGTATTTCATCCTCAGAAATATTACATACGAAAATTACAGGTTTGAGTGTCAGAAGGTTCATGTCTTTTATCAATTCTTTTTCTCTTGTTGAAAGATCAAGTGTCCTTGGATGTTCAAGTTCGGATAATTTTGCCTGCAGTTTTTCATAAATGGACTGAAGTTCAAAAGCTTCCCTGTTTCTTGATCTTAACAGTTTCTCGTTCTTAACTATTCTGTTCTCAACTGTTTCCAGATCTTTAATAATGAGTTCTGTTTCTATATTTTCGATGTCTCTGGCCGGATTAACTGTATCATCAACATGCACAACATTCTCATCGTCAAAACACCTTACAACATGAAGTATGGCATCGACCTGCTTTATATCGCTTAAGAACTTGTTGCCCAGGCCCTCACCTTTGGATGAACCTTTGACAAGCCCGGCTATATCCATTATCTCAAGATGGTTATATACTTTTTTGTCCGATGTGATATTGGCATAAATATTATCCACTCTTTTATCGGGAACATCGACGACGGCCGTATTTGCCTTGATGGTCGAGAACGAATAGCTTGTTGATTCCGCCTCCGATGATGTCAGTGCATTGAATATGGTCGTCTTACCAATATTTGTAATACCGACTATTCCGGCTCTTATTCCCATTAGAATGTCCTTTTTTAATAATTTCTCTTATTAGGTTTTTATAAAATGAATTTAAGCAAGGAAGTTTAAGAAAGAAGTTATTTTTAAAGAAGGGGCACAGATTGACCCGTGTGACTTCGAATAAAAATATATTCTGACGCTAAAGTTCAAAGCTTAAAACATTTTAAGAACCTAAGGTTGCCACCATTACCGCCTTAATAGTGTGAAGCCTGTTCTCCGCTTCATCAAATACAAGCGAGTTATCGGATTCGAACACATCATCGGTTACTTCCATTGCGTCTATTTTAAATTTTTTATATATCTCTTCGCCCTTTACCGTATCTCTGTTGTGAAATGACGGCAGACAGTGCAGAAATTTCACATCGGGATTTCCTGTGAGCTTAACTGTTTCTTTATTTACCTGATAAGGAAGAAGAAGCTTTATTCTTTCTTTCCATGCTGAATCAGGCTCTCCCATTGATACCCAGACATCTGTATAAAGGAAATCAACACCTTTAACAGCCTTCTTTTTGTCTTCTGTGATAAGAATCCCGGCCCCTGTTGTCTTTGCGATATTCCTGCACTCCTTTACGAGAGCGGCTTCGGGCTGAAATTTCTTTGGAGATGCTATTCTTATATCCATTCCCAGCTTAACTGCACCCACAAGGAGCGAATTTCCCATATTATTCCTTCCGTCACCGAGGTAGCAGAATGATATCTGAGAATACGGTTTATCTATATTTTCTTTCATTGTAAGAAAATCCGCAAGTATCTGTGTCGGATGAAACTCGTTGGTCAGACCGTTCCATACCGGTACACCCGCATATTTTCCGAGCTCCTCCACAATATCCTGTCCGAACCCCCTGTACTCGATCCCGTCATACATTCTGCCCAGAACTCTTGCGGTATCTTTCATGGATTCTTTATAGCCTATCTGAGATCCCGACGGACCCAGGTATGTAACATGAGCTCCCTGATCCAGTGCCGCGACCTCGAATGCACATCTTGTGCGTGTTGAGGCTTTTTCAAATATGAGTGCTATGTTCTTTCCTTTCAGCCTTGGTACTTCCGTGCCTGCATATTTTGCATTCTTGAGGTCTTTTGAAAGATCAAGCAAAAACCTGATCTCTTTTGGCGTAAAGTCCAGCAATTTTAAAAAATTTCTGCTTTTGAGGTTAAAAGCCATTTTTATTTCTCCTTTTTTATTTCATATTTATATATTATTTCGCCCTGTCTCGCCATTCCTTTTTCTCTTGCTTTTTTCTCCATTTCAAAAGGGTCTCTGTCCTTTAAAAGTTCATTCTTTTGTTCCTGTTCCCTTATCTCAGCCTCTATCTGTTCCACTTCCACTTTTGTCCTCTTATGCTCGTTCCTGACCTCTATAAGCTTTATTATGGAATAGTCTCCGCTAAAAAAAAAATAATAGGTAATAAAAGACACGGCCAAAACCATAATTATCAAACCTGTATTTTTCTTTTTTCTTTTCATATCTATTCCAATTTACGAATCATAAATATAAGTTATCAGGAGCCTTAACTCAACAAAATATTTAATCTTTGCCAACTTTTTTTAAAAGCAGATCCGCAATATTCATATTATAACCTTTGTAAGCAAATTTCAGTTCGTTCTTTTTGTCAAAAAGGAATATGAGCGGATAATTGTCATCTTCCATTTCCTGAATAAGAATATCCCCGCCTTTTTTTACCACATTTTTATTTTCTTCAATATCGTTATCGTCCCTGAGTTCGGTATATATTATCAGAGACGCCTCTTTTTTTAAGAACTGGGAAGATTTTGATAAAAGCAGATCTGTCATTCTGTCGGTAGGTTCGTTTGGAACTACACCTCTTACCATCATAACTTTTGAACCGGGAATTTTGAGCGTTGTAACATAATCTTTTATCTTTGCTATATCCTTATCTTTAAAATCAGAGGTCAGATCCAGATATTCGCGGGGCGTCTCAAGCTCAATAATGATCTCATCTTCGAACTGAGTGAGAGGAAAGATAGAAACATTCGCATCTCCGTTCACATTCCGTACCCCGGCCTGTATCAACAGATCTCTGTCTTTGTGTGCAGGATATTTAATAATAAAATCCAGCGAGTCACTTTTACCGTCAAAATTATAATATCCGATCTTACCTTCGCTTAATTCGGACATAAGAAAATTAGACCAGGGATCAGCTTTTATCTGTTCTCCGTCAACCATGAGTTTGACCCGAAGAGTATTTTCATTTACCTTTTCCTGCCCCTTATCACCGCCGGGTTCTACAAAAACAAATTCTTTTCCGTCATAATACTCAAGCTGAGCGCTCCATCTTGTGGGTACTCCCAGTGTTTTTAGTGCAATGTCGATCAATTTGGTCCTGTAAAATTCAGGTACGCTCTTCATATTCAATATTTCTACAGGATTTAGAGGAGAAGAATAGTAATAATACTCAAACGCAGGATCAACTGTCAGATTATCGCCTGCCCAGGACACAACATCTTTGAGAGTTGTTTTTAAATTGGAACTGCCCATGTCCTTTATCATTTCATAAAATTCTTTTTGCCAGCCGTTTTGAGGCACCTGTGCGCTTGTCCAGGTGGGAGATATTACATTCTGAACAAAGACTGTATCCGGAACGCTCTTCTTATATCTGTTATATGCTTTATGATAAACATCGACCGCCTCGGTTATTTTTGCGCTGTCCGGTATTTCGCATAATTCTTTTATATCCCAGTTCTTTATCATTTCTGTAATTATCCTGTACCTTAACCTGCGTTCCTCTCCGGTATTTTCTGCAGCGGTATAGGCATTTAAAAAATGTTCCGTGTTCCCTCCAAGCTGATCACATTTTTTTAAAAATTCGCTCTGTTCATCGTAAAACTTCCCGTTATCTTCGTATTTAACACTTTTTAGAAAATATTTTGCGAATTCTTCTGTACTTTTTTGGCTGTTAAGCCTCTTGTCTCTTTTAAGAGAAGCGTTCTTTTTTAAAAGATCAAATTTGTCCTCAAAATATCTTTTTTCTTCTGCGGCAACGGATTTTTTGTTATTTTCGATCTGAAATTTAAAAGAAATATCAGTTTTGGAAAATTTATGGTCTTTTTTTAGTTGTATGCGTATATCTTTTGAACCTTTCAGCGTGTTGAATACAGAATAATTTGCTCCCGTACCCTCTTTATATGCTCCCACATACACGGTACCCTTGCCCAGCGGAACAGTGACCTGACCGTAAACATCTGTTTTAACAGAGAACATTGGAGCTATCCCGCCCCAAGAAAAAGCATAAAGCACTACTTCGGCATCCCGAACAGGCATTCCGTTCTCGTCATCAATACTTATAATACAATTATCCCATTCATCCGTATAATACTTTATTGAGCTTATTACAGTCGCCAGATCGGACTGCTCAATAACATCTTCCCCGTCATAATACCCGAAAGCTCTCGAAGTAATGACCGAGGCCCGCTTTGTGGTTTTAGTAAACCAGGCGGAATTGAGCCTGTCTGCGGGTTCGCCGAGATATTTCCAGCCTGAAGGCGTCCAAACCTCCACCCACGCATGATTAGAATCCGTAAAATTCCACAGCGGTGTTCCGGCCGACCTTACAGGGATACCGACACTCCTGGCGGCTGCCATAAAAATTATCATCATCTCCTCACATCTGCCGTACCCTCTTTTTATTGTTGTTAAAGGTCCCTGATCCTTTCCGTGTGTAGGTTTGTATGTCATCTGCTCCAGCGCCCATAAATTTACGACTATTGCCGCTTTTTCTATATCTTTAATATCCTTTACCTTTGGATATAATTCGTCATAGAATCTTTTGCGCCAGTCCTCAAAAGGTTCCTGGGAAGCTCTTAACGGCAATACAAAATGCTTAAAAACAGTATCGTCGTAAAGAGACGCATACTCAAGCTCTTTTGATTTTAGGGCCAGTTCTATATTTGAAACAATATATTCCGGTTTAAGAACGGCAATATCATTCGGGGAAGAATAATCCAGGATAAACCTGACATACTCAATGTTCTTTCCGTTGTTATAAAGCTCTGTAAGGCCTCTGGAATTTTTTTGTGAATATTTATTTATTTTTTCAACAGTATCGATCCCGTGACAGATCATCGTTTTGCAAAATATGAGCATAAAAATAATCAGCACTCTTTTCATATATCTCCTCCTTTTGCCAATATTGTATACTAATAAATAAATAAATATTTTGCAAATAAAAAAAGCCGCAAAACTGCGGCTTTTTTAAGACATTTTATTTTATCACTCGATACTATTTCATAAGGACCATTTTCTTTGTCTCTGATCTTCCGTTCGCTTCAAGCTTATAAAAATATACGCCTGAATTTAATGAACAGGCATCAAAATTGACAGTGTGAAGACCTTTAGACATCTTTTCGTCTTTCAAATTCATTACAGCCTGGCCTCTCGCATTAAAGACCGTAAGCTTAACATCCGCACTGTTAGCAAGATTGAATTTTATCTCTGTTGAAGGATTGAAAGGATTCGGATA
>JAWOER010000205.1:0-2690 GCA_046482655.1 Candidatus Delongbacteria bacterium
CAATATTATACCCACTACATCTTCGGCTGTCAGAGCTGTATGGAAAGTAATGCCCGGAATGAGGGACAGGTTCGACGGTATAGCCACCAGGGTCCCGGTGCTTGACGGTGCTTTGGCCGAACTGGTCATTGTTCTAAATAACAGAACTGATATCCCAAGTCTAAACGCTATTCTTAAGAAAAGCACCGAAACTTATATGAAAAATATTATTGAATACTGCAGCGACCCGGTGGTATCATCCGATATTATCGGCAGACCCGGATCATGCATCTTCGACTCGCTTTCAACAAAAGTTATCGGGGAAAATACAATTCAGCTTATAGCCTGGTACGATAATGAATACGGCTATTCCAACAGGCTCATTGACCTTATAATCAGGATCGGAGGGTAAAAAATGGAAAAGAATTTTAAATCTAAAGCCCTTGAGATCAATCTTTCCAACACGAAGCAGGATAATATAGAGTTTCCAGAAGATCATAATCTCTTTATTTCTCTTTCGGATTCATACTACGGCATACATAATTACACCCTCGAATTTTTTAACGAAATACATCATAAATATCCGAATTACAAAGATATAAGCAACAGACTCAGAAAGATATGTATTGGTGACTACTGGCTTTATGTGCGCAACGAAAATGCCGGGAAGGTTCTAAATGTACTGATCGATATATTTGAGGACCTGTTAAAAAAGCCTCTTGAATTCGCAATAAAAAAAGACCTGGTCAGAACACTTATCGAGTTTACAGGAATAATGATCAATCACAAAAAGCCTTTCATTAAACTGATCAGGAGGTCTTTAAATATTTTAAAAAGTCTTCTCGAATCAGATACCAAAATACTGCTGATAAATTCTGATACTGTAAAACATCAGCTTTCGGGACTCTCAAAGAGCGATGATTTTAAATTAGAATACAATAGTTTTTACAGGCAGATGTGCATAAAAAATATTCAATACTGGGAAGATCAGACAAAAATAGATGAATGGCTTCAAGGCAGAGAACATATTTTTTCTTCAGGATCGCTGCAAATATTAAAAAAGATAGGAAAAGGTCTTTATAAAGGTTACTACGAACTCGTTGAAAATGATCATGAGACCGTTTTTTTCCAAGAAAATATACCGCTTTATTTTGAATTCTCGAATTTTTACAGAAAATATGTTGACAGGCTAAAATCCTCTGTAGATAAATTCCATTATCTTGTATTTTTACTCAATATTGAAGGCATGAGTCACCAGAAAGATCACCTCATGTACGATCTCAACATCATCCTCGGAAATATTTTCGGAGAACTTTCTGACGAAGAATCCGTCCCTTTTCTCGACGATGTTTTTTCAGTTCTTTCTGATCTGAAAAGAACAAATAAGCTTTCAGTTCTTGCATGTACAAAAACAATAGGCATCAGGCTGGCCCAGATCAAAAAATTTTCTATATGCAGTTATTTCTCAAAAAAGATTTTGGAGCTTGGCTTTGTTGGTCCGGGGCCATCTTTTCAAACGAACGACTGGAGGATGAATGTTGATCCTGCTCATGTTGTTAATATCAGGTCATGGCTCGATATATACGAATCCGATACATCAAAATATCAGACCGTTCTTGCAGGTCTCACTACAAACCTTAAACTTGGCGGAGTCCTTATATTCGACACAGATCTGTTTCAGAAAGATGTTTCCAAACTGCTGAACTCAGAAATAAAGAATTCCTACAAACTCGTAAAACAGTTGTGCAGAATATTTCCCATATATTTTAGCGAAATAGGTGCAGAAGGAGAATTGAGGGATGTAACGACAATAATCGATGAGATAAAATTCAGGCAGGACAGGCTTATACATTTTTTGAGAAAGCAGGTTCACACAGAAAGTAATAATACTCATATCGATCTGACGAAAAAGATATTTCTTTTTTGGATAAACGGAGATAAGGACACACTGAAAGATATGATACCGGATGATGTTTACAATTCTATTGAAGCGGACGGACAGTTTGTCAAGCCCATGAACGATCTGATACATAAAGTATCCGAAGTTGCAGGGACTGCTCCCGAAGAACTGCTGGATCAGGATCAAAAAGAGCTGGATAAATGGATCGAAAAGTGTTTTGATGCGGATCAAAAAGACAAAAGAAGGCTTAAACTTATATGCAGGCTTTATGATATGCTGGTGGAAAAATATTCATTCAGCACGGTTGATATTTGCTCCTACCTGAGAAAGTTTAACACACCTTCCGCAGAGAAAGTGGATATTTTGGAAAATGCAATTAAAAAGAACGACACAGAAACTGCGTTAAGAACTGTTTTCGATATAATGGAGCAGCTTAACAATATCATATTCAGCGAGAAAAAAACAGAAGGCTGGGAGAATATTTATTACAAGAGGCATGTCGCTTACGGAATACCGTCAATGTACGGTGCCTACCATGAGGAAAGATTCGAATCCCTCGGCAAAATATTCAAACTTGAACATGTGGCACAAGAACTGATCATGGACCTAAGGGACGAAATAAATCTCAGCTACATTACGGCGGATTCACTTCAAAAAATATCGAAAGTACTACAATATTACCAACGCGGTCTCGAGATAGACGGTATGTCCATAAAACAATTCGACCATAATCTGGAAATGTTTAGATACAGCCTGACTTCAAGGAGTTTCAGCCTTCACCAGTATATCAATATGTTCAGGTTTATAAGCG
>JAWOER010000233.1:0-8310 GCA_046482655.1 Candidatus Delongbacteria bacterium
AAGGAGTTGACCAGGATATAAAATGAAAAGTTTCAATATCGCAGCCTATATCTCCGGATCAGGGACCAACTTGAGAAAGATAATTGATAATTCAAAAAAAGGTATCATCCGTTCAAAGATCAGACTGGTCATATCCGATAAACAGGCGGAAGGTCTGAAATATCCTGATTCTCTGGGCATAGAAACGGCAGTGATTTCCCGAAATTTTTTAAAAAGATCTGAATTTTTAAAAAAGCAGACGGAACTGTTGAAAAAACATTCTGTTGATCTGATAATTTTGGCAGGATATCTAAAAAAGATCGCGCCGGAGATAGTTAATGAGTTCCCGGGCAGGATCTTAAATATTCACCCCGCTCTTCTACCCAAATTCGGCGGTAAGGGTTTTCACGGCATCAATGTCCATCAGGCGGTCCTGGACGCGGATGAGGAGTTTTCGGGTCCAACGGTCCATTTTGTTGACAATAAATACGACAGCGGAAAGATCCTTACACAAAGAAAGATCAGAATAAACAGTAATGAAACACCCGAAACCCTCCAGCAAAAAGTTTTAAAAGAAGAGCACCGAATTTTAACCGAGGCAATAAAAATATTGGAAAACAGACACTAATATGGAACATGTAAAGATAAAAAGAGCATTAGTTTCAGTTTCGGATAAAACCGGAGCAGCAGAACTGTGTGCAATTCTGGAAAAAAAGGAAGTGGAAATATTTTCTACCGGGGGAACATATAAGCTTTTAAAGGAAAGCGGAATAAAGGTTAAAGAGATAGCTGAACTCACAAACTTTGCCGAAATGATGGACGGAAGGATCAAAACGCTCAATCCGAAAGTGCATGGAGGCATTCTCGCAGTTCGTGACAATACAAAGCATATGTCCGAAGCGGAAAAGAACGAAATTCCTATGATCGATCTTGTAGTTGTAAATCTGTACCCGTTCGAATCCACTGTGGCAAAACCGGATGTCAGCCTGGATGAAGCTATAGAAAATATTGATATCGGCGGGCCGGCCATGTTAAGGAGCTCTGCAAAGAACTACCGTTTTGTTACCGTGATCACAGACCCTGCCGACTATCAGCGATTTGTCGAGGAGTTTGAAATATCCGGCAAAACATCTTTAAAATTCCGGCAGGAAATGGCAAGAAAAGTATTTGCAAGAACTTCTCTATATGATTCGGCAATATCAGAATATATGGATAATGTGCTAGCCGGCAGACCAAAAAAGATCATAACTCTTCAAAACGGCAAAAAACTCAGGTACGGTGAAAATTCGCATCAGGCGGGAGTACTTTTTACAGATAATATGCCGGGTAAGACTCTGGCCGGCAGCAAATTGATCAGCGGAAAAGAAATGTCGTATAATAATTATTTGGATGCTCAGGCCGCTATCGACACAGTGCTTGAGTTCGATCAGCCTGCGGCGGTTGTAATAAAACATAATAATCCCTGCGGTGCCGCCACGGGTACTGACGCAAGAGAAGCTATAGAAAAAGCCTGGTTCTCCGATCCAATATCCGCTATGGGTTCAGTAGTGGCTTTTAACCGTGAATTTGATATGGACGCCTTAAGATTCTTTAGAGGTAAAGAGACAGAACATCTATCCTTTACGGTACACAACAACAAGCTTGTACCTTCAAATATCCGCCGGAAATTTATTGAAGTTCTCATTGCTCCCTCATACTCACAAGAGGCCCTGGAGTACATTACAAAAAAGAAAAATTTCCAGAATGTAAGGGTGATAGCTATTGATCTTCAAACTTCAAAAAAAGCAAAGGATTTTGAACTCAAAAGAATTGACGGCGGATATCTCTATCAGACAACGGATAATGAGCTCTTTTCTAAATTTGAAACCGTAACAAAAAAAGATTTTTCAAAACAAATGCGAAGTCTTGCTAAATTTTCTTATAAATGTACCAAACACACAAAATCGAATGCGATCGTGCTTTGCAGAAAAACAGAGAATGGATTTCAGCTGCTGGGAATGGGAGCGGGACAGCCGAACAGAATAGATTCTTTAAGAAAACTGGCCATAACGAAAGCCGTAGAAAATCTTGAGTATGAGCACCGTGTGCTCGGCATAAAAACAGACTTCGAAGAATATTTCAAAAAAATAATCTCGGAAAACACAGTTCTTGCCAGCGACGCGTTCTTCCCTTTTGACGACACTGTAAGAACAGCGGCCGATCAAGGGATTAAATATATTATCCAGCCGGGAGGCTCACAAAATGATGCGGATTCTATTTCGGCCTGTGATGAGCTGGGGATCGCAATGATATTCGCGGGTAACAGGCATTTCAGACATTAAACATAAAGGATTAGTCATGGATTTTTTATCAATATTTAATTTTTTCTCCCACGATATCGCAATAGATCTCGGTACCGCGAACACGCTGATCTATGTTAAAGGCAGAGGTATTATTGTGGACGAACCTTCTGTTGTAACCTGGGATGAAAGGCTGAAAAAAGTCGTCGCGATCGGGTATGAAGCAAGAAGTATGGAAGGAAAAACACCGGGAACGATACGCACCATCAGACCAATGAGAGACGGAGTGATCGATGACGATGAAGTAGCTGAAGAAATGATAAGGCAATTTATTAAAAAAGTCAAAACAGGTGCTTTTTCGGGAAGACCCAGAATGATCGTATGTGTTCCTTCCGGGGTTACGAAATCAGAAAAGAGAATAATCCGGAGCGCAGCGGAAAACGCAGGGGCAAGAGAGGTGTTCCTGATTTCTGAGCCCATGGCTGCCGCTTTGGGAGTGGGATTGCCCGTGGACAGACCCGAAGGCTCTATGGTAGTTGATATTGGGGGCGGAACCACCGAAATAGCTATAATTTCACTGAGCGGAATAGTTTCCGAGAATTCGATACGCACAGCCGGCAATAAAATGAGCTCTGCGATTATTGACCATATGAGAAGTGAACATAAACTCCTTATCGGCGAACGGACAGCAGAAAGACTCAAGATCGAAATAGGGTCTGCACATGCTTTGGAAAAAGAATTGACAGAAACGGCAAAAGGAAGAGACCTGATAGCGGGTCTCCCAAAAGAGACAAAGGTAACATCGGAAGAAATAAGAAATGTCCTTGATCCTATTGTGTCATCTATTGTACAGGCCATTAAAAGCGCACTGGAAAAGACCCCCGGAGAACTTTCGTCTGACATAAGAGACAGAGGAATTGTAATAACAGGCGGCGGCGCGCTGCTAAAAGGGCTTGATTACAGAATACAGGACGAGACCGATCTTCCGGTGGTACTCGCCGAAAATCCGCTTTCCTGTGTTGTTAGAGGTACAGGTAAAGTACTGGAAGATATGAACACATATTATAAAGTTCTCTTAAACGAATGACAACATCTGCAAGACAATGGATATCGCTCATCGCTGCACTCAGTATTTCTTTATATTTTATTATATTCAATGATTCATCTTTTAACGACACACTCGCTTCAGCAGGTCTTGACGCTTACAGCCTTATGCGTTACGACTATTTCTCTTTCCGCGAAAAAAATGAACTCGAAAATGAGATAGAGGACCTTAAAAAAAGGGTAGCGATCTTAAGATTTCATAAAGACCGGTATGTTTCGTCCCTGGAAGAAAATGCCAGATTGCGCAGCCTCCTGTCCATAGCTCCTCCCGATTCATTCGATACGGTCTATGCAAGATCTGTTGGTAAGGACCCCGGATCATATCCCGGCACCATACTCATAAATGCCGGAAAAGAAAAGAATATATCGCAAAATGACCCCGTTATCACCGAAAATGGGGTAGCCGGCATTGTAACGCAGACAGGAGACAAAGTTTCCAAAGTCACACTTATCAACGACCCCTCCCGAAAGATCGCGGTCAGAACAGAAAAAAACAGGGCTCACGGTATTTTGAACCCAAAGGGACCAAACACTGCGTACTTGAACGAAATCACAAAAAGAACTGATGTTTCGGCCGGAGAAAAAGTATTTACGGCAGAACACAGTAAATTATTTCCGGGCGGTCTGCTGATCGGTTCAGTAGTCTTCGTGTCTGATTCGTCTGCAACCATAAATAAAATAATCGAGGTTGAATTTTCTCAGGACCCTGATTTGATCGAAGATGTGTTCGTTCTAAAAAAGATCAGCTATGATTAAAAATAATATTAAATACGCCCTGTTTTTATTACTTCTAATACTATTGAGTATAAAGTATTCACATTTATATGCAATATTCGGCATAAAACCCGACCTCGTGCTTATTTTTCTTCTCAGAAGATCCATAAACGATCCTAAGCCTGATATTTCTGTCGCCTGGGCTTTTTCTGCCGGAATGATCTCAGATATCCTTACAGGTGATGTCATCGGCATATCCTCCTTCGCATATTCTGCGAGCTGTTTTTTTGCTTCATATTTCAAAAAAAAGACAATCTATTTATCACCTTCAAAAAGGGTATTAATATATATTTTCGCCGTATTATTTTCCTTATCACTTATTTATCTGGTATCTTTATCGAATATCCCTCTTTTGAATAATGTTTTTTATATTATTCTTCCATCTTCGATCTATACCCTGATCATCGCGGGAATACTTCAATCATTAAAACCGACAAAGTAAAAGATCATGAATGTCTCCAGAACCAAACTATTTTTTAAACTTTCAGTATTTTTGTTCATCATTGCAATTTTCAGAATATTATATCTTCAATATTTTGACCCGCGTTTGGCAAAAAGATCAATACAGAACAGGATAAGAACAACAGATATTGAGCCGTCCAGAGGAAGGATAATGGACAGGAACGGCAAACTGATAATAGACAACCAGTATTCTTACAGTCTTTATGTTATTCCCCAGTATTTTACTGCAAGTGAATACACAACGGATTTTATTTCTGAAATACTCAGAATAGATAAGGATTCAATGATCTTTGAGCTGACCTCCGCAAATGTTTTCCAGGACCGTTTTTACAGACTTATGAAAAATATTGATCTTTCTGTTTATTCCGGTATAGCGGAAAAAGAGAATATGCTGCGTGGAGTTTATGTAAAAAAGGAATGGATGAGAAAATTTGTTGTGGAATGTGCTCCCCATCTGATAGGATACCTCGGTGAGGCAAGAGAACCGGGAGAACTGGCAAAAGATATTAAATATGGTGACCTTATCGGAAAAGAGGGAGTAGAGTATATTTACGATGACATTTTAAGAGGAGAAAAGGGATACATAAAAGAACTTAAAGATGTTAAAGGCAACAAAGTATCTGACTTTAAAAAAGATAAATGGAAAAATGCAGTAAAGGGCAAAGATGTATATTTGACAATAGATGTAGAACTCCAGCTTTTTGCAGAAGATCTATTAAAAAACAGATCCGGCACAATAATAGTTCAGGACTGTTCAAACGGGGAGATATTAGCCCTTGCGAGCAAACCTGATTATACTTTGGATATCTTTAGCGGAAAACTTTCTCAAAAAGAATGGAAAAGATGGTTTGAAGATCCGGCAAAACCACTTTATAATAAAGCTATAATGGGACTCTATCCACCCGGTTCTGTAATAAAAATGGGAACAGTAATAGCTGCTTCGGAACAGGGTCTAAAAGAACCTGAAGACATCACACATTGTCCCGGAGGCATGCAGATAGGGAACAGATTCATTAAATGCTGGCTGCATTCAGGTCACGGAAATGTGGATATGAAAGACGCTCTTACCATGTCTTGCGATACTTATTTTTACGATATAGCTTTATCTGTCGATATTGACAAATGGAAGACCACTATGGAAAAATTCGGATTCGGGAATAAAACCGGTATTGATCTGAAATATGAAAGGATAGGCCTGGTCCCGGGAAAAGAATATTATACCAGAAGGATCCGCGGGGATCTTACGGGACGGTACGCAAATCTGATGATCGGACAGGGAGAATTTCTTGTTACACCGATCCAGATATCGAACTTTACATGTATGATAGCTAACGGGGGAAAAAAATTCACTCCCCATATTATGCATAAATATGGAGAGGGGGATGACATGACCGGCTACGAAAACAGTCCGGAATATATAGGATTTGACAAGGATATGCTCAGTTTGGTCAGAAAGGCAATGCATGATGTTGTCAACTCTCCGAATGGAACTGCTTACAGAGCCAGAAGCAGCAAGATCATATTTGCAGGTAAAACAGGTACTGCACAAAACCCGCACGGCGAAGACCATGCATGGTTCAACGCATTCGGACCCTACAAAGACCCCGAAATCGCCGTGACCGTTTTTGAAGAGCACGGGATCGGCGGAAGTCTGGCGGCTTTTTTGGCCAGAGAGGTCTTTGAATATTGGCACGAAAAGAATTTGGATGCACAATAAAAAAGCCCCTTTTTTCGGGGCTTTGATCTTTTAGTATCTGTCCTTTAGGTTGAGATCTTTTATGAGAGACCTGAACCTGACAATATCTTTCATTTTAAGGTATTTCAACATCTTGCTTCTTTTTCCCAAAAGCAGTCTCATACCTCTTCTGGAATGAGTGTCTTTTTTGTTCGCGATAAGATGTTGAGTAAGGTTCTTGACCCTGGTTGTGATTATCGCGATCTGCACCTCTGCTCTTCCTGAATCACTTTCAGTTGTTCCGTACTTTTTAATGATCTCTTTCTTTTCTTCGTGGCTTATCATGGCTCACTCCTTTTAATTACTATTGCCCCCCAGCCCGGATATACCATCCGGACCGAGATGGAATCAGTCCGCAGCGCCAAATATAATCAATATTTATGATATTGTCAAGACCGTTCATGGAACAAAGAAAAAGACGAACAGGTTGCAATTCGTCTTTTTCTTTGGGGAGCGGGCAACTGTGCACGAGGAGGAATTACCTTACTGGCACAGCCACCCATTTGTTGAGTGCGCCGACATATAAAAATTCGGCGTCTCCGGTGGGTACACTTGCGGTAGAAATTAAAAAATAGTCTTTAAATATACACTCGTCCAAACATCTTCTGATAAAAATATCAGCGGCTACGGCTTCTGATACACCTTCTGATCTTACACTGAACTGCCCGGCAAAATATTTCTCAAAACTGTTCCTGCCCGGATTTGTCGCGATCAGGACAGCAGATATCGCCATCAGAATTATTATTACAAAATATTTTTTCAAGACCGTTTCCCGCATATTCAGAATTTAGCTGTTTCCTAATACCTAATATAACAACGGTGCGAACAGATATTCAAGTTCAAACACAAATTTTTTATATTATTCCGAATTTAGCTATAAAACTAAAGTTACAAACAGCCGTCAACTGCCCGAAAGCCTTCTTATCTCATTTACAACAAATAAGTTTTTTTCCTCATTTCTTGCGGTTTCTCTCAGTTTGTTCAGATATTTCAGATATCCGGGGATGTCTCTGTTATAAAAATATTTTACCTTATTCTTTAAAAGCCCGGCCTTAAAAGAATAAACGGTAAAATTCATTTCAGTAGCTTTTTTGATCATATCATCTGCAATAGGCACAGCTTTGCTGTACTGACCGCTCGTCGAATAAAAATCGAGTAATTTTATAGAGGCTTCAAAAAATCCTGTTTTCACCTTATCGGCTTTTTTGCTCACAGACAGTGACCTTAAAAAATATTGTTCCGCTTTCAAATAATCTTCCTCTATTCTGCAGATCTCTCCTTTTACCACAAGATATTTATACTCAAGCGCCGGTTTATTTACATTCTTCATGATTGCGGCAGTATCCTTTAAATACTTTTCGCTATCTTTGAGGTTTCCGCTTTCACAGTCGCAGATCAAAATATAGCACAAATTCGAAAATATCTGATCCTTAAAACCCCGGTCTTTTGCGATCTCAAGACAGTTGATAAACATTTTTCTTGCTTCTGGAAATTGGCGCTTTTTGACTTTAGTGTAAGCCTGGTTGGACCGTATCATAATCTCGAGCTGTTTAAATATTTTTAATTCATTATTTTTACAGGTAAGTTCAAGTGCTTTGTCGTAATATTTAATACTGCGGCTCAGATCACCGGTAAGATGGAACTGATCTGCATATTTTGCGTACAAAAGCGCCTGGAAATATGGTGAGTCCTCATAAAATCCTTCATTCAGCATTTTTTTATACACTTTTTTGGTACCCTCATAATCTCCCATCATTGAGTAGGTGTCTGCATACGATTCCTCCAAAAAAGGACGCATATTTTCAAGATCATACTTTTCTATGATCGCTTTTGCCCTATCGTAACAGGCAAGAGCCTTTGCCGCGTTTTTAAAATGGTAGTATGTTCTTCCGCGATTTATATTATAAAGAGCAGTCTGAGACCTGTCACCGATCTTTTCCACCAGATGTCCCAGCTTGTCCATATAGTAAAGCGACT
>JAWOER010000237.1:0-9082 GCA_046482655.1 Candidatus Delongbacteria bacterium
AACCACGGCCACTTCCAGCTCATTTATAATATATTCATCATCGGGGTTCAATATTACTCTCTTTTTATCCAGATCCTTTATCAGTCTGCCCGCTTCTTCAAATTTCCGCTTGATGAAAGCATCGATCGAGCTGACATCTTTTGAATTAATATTCTTCATTTCCAAAACATCCTGAAATTGCACCAAAGCTATGACTATCGAATTTTTTTTTGACCTGAAGTACGAAAAAAGCTCGCCAAAAGTTTTGCCTACATAGTCTTTTGGTATCTGAATAGAAGCCAGATTAGTCGCATCCGTGATAGAAATAAGTTTAAGCATCACATCACTTATGCCCGGATCTGTTATATCGGAAGTGATAAAAAACGGTACGGTGTTATCCGAAATAAAAAAACTTTCCGCCTTTGCTCTTTCTATGTAGGGAACCGTTTCATTTTTCAAAAGCTGCACATGAACCTTTATTTTATCGGATATTGATTTTATTGTCATCGTTGCAAACACTGTTTTTTCGTCAGCCCTTTGAGAAGATACCATTGAATTGTCGGGAACGATGATCACTCCTTTTGAGTTCTGCAGGTTGGCCTTATTCAAAATATTGAGATTTGTAAAATCGCCCTTTATAAATTTAATGTTGGCGTCCGTATATTTTTCGATCAGGGCGTTTACCTGATTGGGATCCGTATCGTTTATCAGGATTATATCCCTCGTACCTGCATTGATCAGAGACAAAATTATGTCTTCCACCTTCCAGTTCCAACCGCACAGAACTATAAAATTTTTACCTTTGATATTACTCACCCCCTGTCCCTCTTTAATTTTTTTGGAAATCAATATTGAAGATATTGTAGCCGTCAAAGATGATACCAGTACCATCCCCGAAAAGATCAGGAACATTGTAATTATTCTTCCCGGGACACTCCTCGGTGTTATATCTCCGTACCCGACGGTGCTTACTGTGACCACTGCAAAATATATGGCTTCGAAAAGAGACTTAATATCCTCTTCAAAATTACTAAACAGTAAACTGGCAAGAAGCAGAACCAGAAAAAGCAGAACAACTATTTTTACTATATCTTTGGACCATATATTTTTTAATGCTCTTATTGCTCTCGTCATTGTCATACACTGGACTTTTTATATTTGTATATAATTATAATTAATTTTAACTGCTAATGCAAAACATTTGTATAAAAAAAGGAGGTATGTGTCATACCCCCCCTTTCTGATGAAAATACTGGTTCTGATGTGAAATTATTTTTTGGTTCTCTTTTTTGCTTTCGGCTTAACAAGTTTATGCTTTTTAACGAACTTTTCAATGATTCCGGTAAGATCAGGCATTCCGATCTCCTGGAGGTCGTAACCGATCCTGGTGTTGGGCTTTTTGATCTTAATGATCCTGTTAAGATCTATAGGTGTTCCGATCACAACTGAATCACAGTCTGTGGTATTGATGGTTTTTTCCAGATCTTTGATCTGCTGTTTTCCATAGCCCATCGCAGGAAGCAGGTCGCCGATGTCCGGATATATTTTGAAGGTTTCAGCCAGTTTGCCGACTGCATAGGGCCTCGGGTCTATCAGTTCTTTTGCACCGAATTTCTGTGCCGCAACTGTTCCTGCGCCAATTTTCATTTCGCCGTGAGTAAGTGTAGGCCCGTCTTCTACGACCAGGACTCTCTTTCCTCTTATAACGGAAGGATCTTCGACCGTTACGGGAGAAGCTGCATCTACAACAATAGCATCAGGATTTACCTTTGCAATATTCTCTCTGAGCAACTGAATACATTCGGGAGCTGCAGTATCCATCTTGTTTATAATTACAACATCCGCCTTGCGTAATGAAACTTCGCCGGGATAGTATGAAAGTTCTGCGCCCGCTCTGTGTGGATCTGCGACGGTTATGCTAAGATCGGCATCAAAGAATTCAAAATCGTTATTTCCGCCGTCCCATAGAATTACATCACATCCGTCCGGATCTTTTTCCGCTTCTCTTAATATAGCTTCGTAATCAACACCGGCATATATAACATTACCGCGGACAACATGTGGTTCATACTCTTCCATTTCCTCGATCGTACATTTATGTTTTTCAAGATCCGATATTTTAGCGAATCTCTGCACCTTTTGTGCAGCGAGATCACCGTAAGGCATGGGGTGTCTGGCGGCTACAACCTTGAGACCTTTTTCCATTAAAAGTTCTATTACTTTTCTTGAGGTTTGGCTTTTTCCGCATCCTGTTCTTGTTGCACAGACGGAGATCACCGGTTTTGTGCTCTTCAGAGCTGTCTTTTTTGGGCCCATAAGTTTAAAATCTGCTCCGGCTGCGTTGACTATAGCACTTACAGACATTACTTTCTGATATGTAACATCGCTGTAGGAGAAAATGCACTCATCAACTTTGTGTTTTTTTATCAGATCAACGAGTTTTTCTTCTGCTTCGATCGGTATGCCCTTCGGATAAAGTTTTCCCGCCAGTTCCTTCGGATATTTTCTTCCGTCAATATCCGGGATCTGAGCTGCTGTAAAAGCAACAACATTGTAGTCTTTGTTGTCTCTGTAGTAAGTGTTGAAATTATGAAAATCCCTGCCGGCTGCACCGATGATGATCACATTCTTTTTTGCCATTCTTTGTCTCCGTTTTTTTACAACTTTGATTTATTTTAACATTTATTCTTGTTTCCGCCACCCGGATACAGGAGATTTCTGCATACAGGTAAGCGAACAAAATATAAGAGTTTAAATTTTAAAAGCAAGTGAATTTTTTTATATAAATATGGCATGGATATTGACATTCTGTCAACTTATGTATAAATTGTTCAAAAATATGATCAGGGAGTTAATTTTTTATGAAATGCATCGCACTTATTACTGCCGGGGGAAGCGGTATTCGAATGAATTCGCGAATAAAAAAACAGTATCTTGAGATCGGGAACAGACCGATACTGGCGCACACTCTTAGTAAATTTAATGTGACAGATGAAATTGACAGTATCGTCCTTACTGTACCGGAAGAAGATATTGACCGGGTAAAAAAAAATATTGTTGAAAAATTCGATCTGTCAAAAGTTCAAAGCATACTGCCGGGCGGCAGTTGCAGGCAGGATTCTGTATTCCAAGCCTTAAAGAACATGGATGCAGACAGTGAAGACATTGTTCTTATTCACGACGGAGTGAGGCCGTTCGTTTCTCATGAAATAATACTTGAATGTATAGCATCTTTAGGCAGATCCGATTGCTCTGTAACAGGCATAAAACCTGTAAATACTATCAAAAGAACTGACGGTAAAAAGATAATAAACACATTAAACAGAGAAGAGCTTATTTCTGTTCAGACACCCCAGGCATTCAGATACGGGATGATATTGAACTGTCATAAAGCAGCCGTAAAAAAGAATTTTTTTGCTACAGATGATTCTGCGCTGGTCGAAAAATACGGAGAAAAATTTCTGGGAAGAGATCCGGCGATAAAGATCGTAGATGGAAATTCCTTTAATATTAAGATCACGGGCCCGAATGATCTTGTTCTCGCTTCTGTTCTGCTGGAGCAGCTATCTGTATAGGTTTATTATGCTGTCTTTCCAGTAGCGGTATTTTTTGTATTCGTTTTTCTTATCTAATTCTTCACGAGTGATACTGTCGCATAAAGAAAATTCCAGATCTGAAAAATATTCAATATTTTCCAAAGTATCCGCCTGTTCTGCACCAATGTCCACCATATAAAACTCTACACCGTTTCCCGAATCGAAGAACAGGGAATCACCGCCTTTTTTTACTGCCGTAAAATTTGAGTCTGTGCCGAAAGCACCAATATATTTCCATTCATACCCCGGGAGTTTTCCGAAAACTGCATTTTCAGTGTATGATGTGTCGCTTCTCAGATCTATACCGTTCCTTTTAAGATGGGCATAATAGTTGACCTTTACAAGAGCGGCAGTTGAATTTTCAAGATCATACAACCTGTACTCTGTCAGATCTGAAAAAGTAAAATCTATATAATCATCCTCTATTTCGGGAGTGCATGAGATCAAAACGATCAGGATCGCAATATAAATTACTAACTTCTGTTCCATTATCATCTCCTGCTAATTTAAGTTAATTTTGTGATACGCGCAAAAAGAGAGCTGTCCTCTTTTATACTTTCCGCATTGCCAATGGATGATATAGAAGAATTGCTGATAAGATCCTCGAATTCTGATGCTGACCGCCTGATGTCGTCCTGAGTAGTAGCCAATATTTCTTCAATTTTCTGTTCAATATATTCTGTTGTTACACCGGACAAATAGTCCTCTCTTGACTTTTTACCTCTTATATAAGGACTCATAAGCGGGTCGAACACGGAGTATGCACCTATCTTAATATTGGCAAATGCGGAAGTATTCATACTAAAATTCTTTAGGTGGGCCGGGATCGAGCGGAAGGCGTCAAATGTTTTTCTTACATTGGGGTCCCTGTAGCTTGTCATGGACAAAAATCCTGACCTCGGATTTAAGGACACCCAAACTCCGTAAGCACCGCCCTTTAATCTGATCTCTTCAAAAAGATAGTCCGAGGAAAGATAATTTTTTATGACCTCCATCTTTCCCGAATATTTTGCGTTCTCTTTAATATAGTTTCCGCCCAAAGTGTTAAAAACTATATCAGAGGTCGTCAAAAAAGCTTCATTTTTTCTGAATTCGGGATACCTGATCGCGGGATCAGGTAAATGACTGTTGCTGAGAGAAGAAATAATATCTTTGCAGTACTTTCTTGATATATTAATGCCCTCGCTGTCCGAAATAATTCCCACATGAAGATTTCTTTTATTAAACAGCATTTTTGAAAGCTCTTTTATGTGCTGCATATGCTTTTTCAGATCATCGTGACCGCAGTTATACAATTCTTTGCTTTTTTCGTAAAAAGAAAGCCCCTTGACCAGATCTAAAAACTTGCCTCTTTCGTTCTCTGCAGCCTGCAGACGGGTAACAGAATACCCGTAGCCTTCGGATTTGAGACGCATCGCTCTTGATATATGCCTGCTCTTTATCACTTCGCTTATTCTTTTGATGTTATCAAGATCTGGATAATTAATCAGTTCGGATAATATTTCTGCGACCCTGTTCATATTCTGCTTTAGAGCTTTTACCTCCACATACAAGACGGGGCGGAAAGTTTCTTTGTCTTTTATGCTCTCTATCATAACAAGATCAAGTTCCAGCGAACCGAAATAAGATGAAATTTGTTTGGTTAACAGATCAGACGGTCGTTCTTTTGTGCCGATTTCCTTAAAAATATCATGAAGTATGCCGAGATATTTTAAGAGATGAACCGGGATCTTTGACAGGTCAAAACCTAAACTCAAATATACAATATCGTTGGTGAACAGCTCATTCTGATAATAGATAATTCCATCTGACCGTTCTATCTCGGGATAAGTAAATTCTGACCGTTTATCGATATCTGTGATCTCAAGCTTTGGTATTTTGAGAATATCTTCCTCAGAGTTCTTTTGCTGTTGTTCCTTTTTAAACTGCCTGCAATCTGCTACGAGTTTTTTTATCTCCCGATCTGAAAGAGAATTTTTGTAATCTTTCAGTCTTTCTTTTTCTTTATTATTTTTTTCCTGTGCAATATTCCTGCGGGGCTCCATTATTACCACAGCCGTGCGTTCTTCATCAAAAAAGTGATTTTTAATGACCTTTTCAAGATAATTTGTCCCGATCGCTTTTTTCCTTAGCTCATCCAGCATGGATCCAATATCGATATTTTCATAAATATCCAGCCCGTACAATCCTAAGTTCATGATCCTGTTCATATATATCAGGCCTTTTATAGCGGATATACTCTTTTCGTTTTGTCTGAATTCCAACTGGTTCAATTCCGAAACGATCAGATCTTTATCAAGCCCTTCCCTAACAATATTGTTTAATACATCGTAGTAGATATTTTTAAAATCTTCCAGTTTGTCCGGATCGGATCCCGATACAAATGCCGTGAGAATGGTTTCGTACTGGGAATCATCGTAGTCTCCTGCAAAATCTTCTGCTATCGCCGAACTGATAATTGCGCGTTTTAAGGGAGAAGCTTCTGAATTAAACAGTATGTTTGTGAGCAAATGAACAGCAATATTCAATTTGACATCGTCCGGTGTACTTATTTTGGTCGATATTGCAATATAAGTTTTATGAGCGAGACTTTCAGATTCTCCCGCAGCGTAATAGTATGTTTTTGTGTGCATCGGAGGGATATTGACCGAGCATCTGATCTCGGGATAAAAATCCGACCTTTCATAATTCTTAAAATAATTATCATTTATAAATTTCAGTTCTTTATCCGTATCTGCGTTACCGTAAAGATATGTAAGAGAGTTTGAAGGATGGTAATATTTTTTATGAAAATCAAGAAGGTACTGATATGTAAGTTGAGGTATTTTTTCGGGATCACCACCCGAGTTGAATGAATATGTTGAGCAGGGAAGGAGGGTTTTTGAAATGTTCTGCGACATCTGTCTTAAAGGGTTGGACATGGCGCCTTTCATTTCATTGTAAACGATACCCTGATATTCTACGGGGGAATTTTCGTCTTTTATGTCGTAATGCCACCCCTCCTGAAGGAAAGTGTGCTTTTTTAAGAGCGGCCGGAGTGTAGTATCAAGATACACACTCATAAAATTGAAGTATTCCCTGTTATTCCTCGTAGAATAAGGATAATAGGTTGAATCGGGGGTAGTGAATGCGTTCATAAATGTGGACAGCCCGCCTTTGTAAAGTTCCGAAAAGACATCTTTTACAGGATATTTTTCCGATCCGGAAAGGACACTGTGCTCGAGAATATGGGCAACACCCGTGCAGTCTTCCGGTATGGTTCTGAAAGCTATGCAGAATGTTTTGTTGTCATCGTCGTTTTTTACAGCAACAAGCCGCGCTCCTGTTTTTTCGTGCTCGAACATCATAAGCTGAGAATTCATTTCCTGCTTAAATTCAGATCTTTTTAGTTTAAATCCGTGATATATATTTCCTGTTTCATACTTTTGCATCAAAACTCCGTTTTTAAATCAGGTCGCAAAATACGGTATTTTAATGTTTTTCTCAAGGAATATTTTAGAAAGCATAAGAGACTTAGTTTCCGAATCTCGGATTGACGACATTATTATAGATCGAACCGAAAGTGTAACTGAACCCAACCGATGACCAGTAGCTGTAGGAAGTCGCCATTTCCCTTTTCTGAAGGAGTATCTCCTCATCCGTATAACCTACGGCAGAAAGACCGATCTGATCGTTTATCATAGAATAACCGCCACTTAAATTCAGCGACAGCCCCTTAACTATGCGCAGAGAGATCTGGGAATAACTGTCAAACCTTCTTTTTTCAAAATCGTGAAGATAACTCGATCCCGTAAGAGATAAATAAATATTACCCCATTCCTTTTTCACAGATAGTGCTGCTTCGAGAGATTGTTTGTATCTCAATTCCTCGTCTTTATCAAAGATCGTAGTTTCGTAATAATCCGCATAGTTCGCCCCGATGCCGTACATTATCCTGAGCATTCTTCTGTTTGATTCGGAATAGGGAAATATGTTGTATTCGATCCTCGGGTAAATGTATAAATAATTTTCCCTGTTGGAATATTCCGACCTGCTCCATCCTGTCACCATTCCCGCAGACCAGTGATCAGTAAGGCTTTTCACGAGGGAAATATCAGAACTTTTACTCTCAGAAGTTACTTTCAGCCCGTAATCTTTATAATTATCAAAATTATGTGAAAAGTAGAATGAAAGTGAAAATATCCATTCCTCAGTAACACGGTTAACCCCCGCGTAACCGCTTAAGAACCTCGATTCGTATGTCTTTCTGCCGTTAAAATATCCGTTTCCACCAAGCCTGAAGACCCAGCTGTCCCATTCATCCTTCACTTCTTCTGCTTCGGCTTCTTCAATGTAGCTGATGTTAATTCTTTCGGAAATCGAAGATGATGTTATATAGCGCATCAGACCGAGCTTAAGATATCTCACAATTTTATTCCTTACAATATCGGAAGTGTCATCATTTGATGTATCAAATTTGAACATATCGTTTGTGTTTTCTAAACTTCCTCTGCCTTTAAATTCAATTGTATATTTTTTTCCGCCTCCGCCCGTACTCTCGGTCGTTATCATTATAAAAACATCGGCTGCCTGCCTTTCGATGACATAATCTACAAAAGTAATCTCTGTTCTGATAAAATCCATGTCGCAGTATGAGCAGTCAATATATACTTTCGGCTTTAAATTGTCTCCGGCAAACAACACTGCACAGAAAATGAAGAACATAACTGATGACTTTTTTAACATTAAACCTCCGTTTTAACAAGATCGCCTTTCTTATAGATCTTATCCGATCTGACCGATACCGGAATATAATTTTCACTCAATCCTGAATATACGAAAGTTTCATCCTTATTATCAACTACTTTTTCAACAATTATCTCTTTTTCTTTTCCCTTTTGCGACGCATAGAACGAATGCAGCTTGGCTTCTGAGACCGCTCTTAACTTTCTGCTCCTCTGAATGATCCTGTTCTGAGATACTTTGGGCTTTAACTTTCCCGAAGGAGCGAACGGCCTGTCCGAATACGAAAAAACATGAGCGAAAGTCATCTTTGACGATTCAAGGTATTTTACCGATTCTTCGAACTCGTCGTCAGTCTCGGTCGGAAATCCGACTATAATATCGGTAGCGATGAACACATCTTTCCGCGCCGCCAGCTTTGAGATCAGTGTATCGAAAACCTCGATCGAATACTTCCTGTTCATCAGCTTTAAAATTCGTTTTGAAGCTGACTGGAGCGGAATATGAAAATGCGGGCATATCCGCTTTTCATTCACGAACAGTTCGATGAGCCTGTCATCGAAGCACCACGGCTCGACCGAGCTTATGCGGAGCCTGAATCCTGGCATTTTCAGAATATCGCATATCAGCTCATACAAACCATAGCTTTCACCGTCAGAATAACTGCCCAGATCTATCCCCGTCAGGATAATTTCCTTAAAACCGTTCTGTGAAAGATATTTCACATCAGAAAGCACCGAATCCCGCTTCCTGCTCCTCGAATTACCCCGTGTTGTGGGGCCAGG
>JAWOER010000242.1:0-6071 GCA_046482655.1 Candidatus Delongbacteria bacterium
GTATATTCCGATGCTGCCTTTACACTCCCGGGGAGTGAATAGATGACCATTTTACCTTTCAATGCAGCAATGCTTCTAGACAGAAGAGCATTAGGAAATTTTTCTCCGTACTTGATCCTGATATGCTCCATGATACCCGGTATGACTTTATCGGAAAACTCAGTCACGACCTCGGGTGTAATATCTCTCGGTCCGACACCGGTCCCGCCTGTTGTGAATACAGCATCAACCTCTTCTTGATAATATTTCTCTAAAAGTTTTTTGAGAGTCTTACGGTCATCAGGTATGACATCAATGGAGATATTGCATTCTTTATCTGCAAAATGAGCCTTGAGGAGTTTTTTTATTGCAGGACCGCTTTTGTCTTCATAAATTCCTTTTGAAGCCCTGTCGCTTAAAGTAATTATTTGTATTTTAATTTTTTCCATTATATTCCGCCCTATCGCCTTTTTTTATGATACCTTCGGAGATTACCTTTGTAAAAATACCGACTTTTGGCATAATGCACTTTCCGACAGCCTTAAAAATAGTACAGCCGTCACCGTGACACTCTTTGCCGATCTGAGTGACTTCAAGCTCGACATCGCCGATCTGAATTCTGTCGCCGATCTTAGGTTTACACAAATCAATCCCTTCAAGCAGAATATTTTCACCGAATGCCCCGTCAATTATATCAACATGAGGATTCTGCTCTTTAAATTTTTCCACCTCTTCGAATGAAAGCACGCTGATCTGTCTGTGCCATTTGCCTGCATGAGCATCTCCGACTATTCCTGTTTCATTCACGACAGCTTCTTTGACGGCGTGTTTTTCAGTACCCTTTTTTTCTGAAATGCAAATTGCTTTAACCTTTCCTTGTTGTGTCATAGTTTTTCCTTCGTCTTTTTATCAAGTTTTACATTCGAAATGACCATTTTTTTATCGACCGCCTTGCACATGTCATATATCGTCAAAAGAGCAACATTTACAGCTGTCAGAGCTTCCATTTCGATACCGGTTTTTCCTATGCATCGGGCGTAACTTTTTACTATAACGCCGTCTTTTTCCAGTTCAGTGGTTACATCCAGCTTTGTAATGTTTAGAGGGTGACAGAGAGGGATGAGTTCGGAAGTTTTTTTACCGCCCATAATACCGGCGATCTGGGCAGTCGTTAAGACATCCCCTTTTTTATTTTTATTCTCGATTATAAGTTCGATAGCCGGTGTACTCAGCTTTATCATTCCTTCCGCTTCGGCTGTCCTTATCATGTCGGGCTTATCGCCCACATCGACCATGTTCGCCCTGCCCTGTTCGTCAACATGCGAAAACTTCATATTTAACCTCCCACATTATAAAATTCATGAGATCTGCTTAGTGTTCCCTTTAAAGGTTTAGCCTCAACAGCAAGCCTGATCGCTTCGCATGCGCCGTACTCCCTGACAGAAAAACCTATATCGGAGAACAGGCAGGGAAGAACATCGCCCTTTGCAGACAGTCTGATCCTGTTGCAGATCGAGCAGTCGCCGCCGGTACCTCCGTCAACTATCCAGAACTCTCCCGTGTCAAGGTTCATTGTGCGGATAAACCTCACTTCAAGTCCTTTCTTTTTTGCATAATCCGCCACTTCAAGGGCGTTCGGTTCGTTGCGGCTCTTTTCGACAACACAGTTCAGCTTTATTTTACCATATCCGCACCTCAGGGCTTCATCAATTCCTTCCAGAACAGAAGGAAGTTTGTCGCGTCTGGTGATTTTTGCGAATTGATCTCTATCCACCGAATCAAGACTTATGTTCAGTCTCTGAAGGCCGGCTTCTTTTAGCGGTTTTGCAAATTTTTTAAGCAGAACTGCATTTGTTGTCATTGAAAGATCCTGTACTCCGCCGATATTTTTGATCATTTGCACAAGATCAACTATGCCCTTTCTGACCAGAGGCTCTCCGCCTGTCAACCGTACTTTGTTGATCCCCATCGAAACTGCGCACTTAACAAAATCAGCGATCTCTTCAAATGTTAGGAGATCGGAATGGTTCAAACACTCGACGCCTTCCTCCGGCATGCAGTAAACACACCTCAGGTTGCATCTGTCGGTCACAGATATCCTTAAGTATGTAATATTTCTGTTGAATCTGTCTTTCAATTGGAAGCTCCTTTCCAAGCACGGGAGACCGTTCACTTTCGAAAACGACCCATCGGTCTTTCTCCATGGCGAGTGTGCTTTAGGAGAGAAGACTTCAGAACTTTGTTTTATTTTAATGTCCGGATTATCCCGAACACCCTAAATCTAAAATATACGGCCTGTAAAGTCAAGTGATGAATTACTGCAAAAACAATACAGATATCTACAGTCTGTGTATGACCGTAGTCGCAACTCCCCAGATCTCGAATTCCGTACCCTCTTTGATCTCTATCGGCCTGTAGTCGGGATTTTCCGCCATCAGCATTATTGTCTTATCTTTCCAGTAAAGCCGCTTGACTGTAAATTCCCCGTTGACTACCGCTACGACTATTTTATTGTGAGCAGCTTCGAGCGATCTGTCAACGATCAGAATATCTCCGGAATGAATACCCGCACCCGTCATCGAATCTCCCGTTATCTCGACAAAAAAAGTAGCGGGAGGGTTCTTTATCAGATATTCGTTAAGGTCTAATGCTCTTTCCATATAGTCGGAGGCGGGAGAAGGAAATCCTGCAGACAGTTTTTCTGTATAAAAAGGTAGTTCCGTCCTTTCCCCGGTCCTTACGGAGTATATCTTTGTAATATTCGTTATATCCTTTTTTGTCATACCTGTAATATACGAAAAATTCTTGTTTTTAGTAAAATAAATTCTTAATGAAATTGATTGCCTGACAGCAAAAGAGTTTGTATATTTGAACATAAGTAGATGATCTTGGGATATAGAAATGGTAAAGAATAACCTTGAGAATATTTTTCTTAGAATAAAAAAAATTTGCGATAAGATCTCAAAAGATTCGAAAGAGGTAATTCTGGTGGCTGTTTCCAAAACATTTCCGGTATCTGCCAATTATGACTGTCTGGCAAACGGACATGCAATATTCGGCGAGAACAAGATCCAGGATCTGGTAAGAAAAAGATCCTATATGTATCTCGACGGTGTAAAAGAGGCAAAATGGCATATGATAGGACATCTGCAGTCCAACAAGGCCAAACAGGTCGTTTTGAACGCAGATATGTTTCAGTGCCTGGACAGTGTCAAACTGGCCGCAAAACTAAACAAAGTGTGCAAAAAAGAAGCAAAGGACCTGGATGTTCTGATCCAGATAAATTCCAGCGGCGAAGAAACAAAATACGGTATAAAACCTGCAGAACTTGAAGATTTTATGCAGATATTAAAAGAATACGACAGGTTAAAGATACGAGGCCTGATGTCTATAGGCGAATATAATGAGGACCCTGAAGATTCAAGACCTGAATTTAAAATGATGCGGGATCTTTTTGACAGAGCTGCAAAATATAACGGCGGTAATATTGATATTAAATATCTTTCTATGGGAATGAGCCACGATTTTGAAATTGCTGTCGAGGAGGGGGCAAACATAATCCGTGTCGGGACCGCCATTTTCGGAGCACGCGAAAAATGATCGTTCTTCTGTTCAATCTGTTATCCTTACTTATACTGCTGAGAGTGATATTTTCTCTTATAGGATACAATTACGGCAGCATTTACGATTTTGTGTACTTATGGTCCGAAAAAATACTTGCACCGATCAGAAAAAGATTGCCTTTATCCCGCATTGACTGGTCTCCTTTGGTGGCACTTGTATTATTTGATCTGGGAAAGAGGATATTTGACCCTCTGATATATTATATAGCCAACGACAGGTATGATCTTATCCTTCCTCTTTTCTATTATGTTACCGTGTCTTTACTTTCCTCTGTAACGACATTTATTATAATACTTTTTATTGTCAGACTGGTGAATGACGCTCTCGCGGGGGATAATTATGCATTTTCACACTTTATTAATTCTGCTACCGAACCTTTTGCCGGCAGGATAAGAAGGCATCTTCCCGTTAACTACAAAAGATATTATGTTTGGGTCACACTGGTTCTGCTGATCATTATTCAGACAGTATTTGGTAAAATGCTTAATTCCGACCTTTTTACCGGAGGACATTGATCTATGGGTATCAACAAGGATGAAATAATAAATAAGACTTTTAAACCCGCCTTTAAAGGTTATAACAAGGTCGAAGTCGAGGTCTATCTTGAGTACATCGCAGATGAGATGGAAAAAATACATAGCGAGAATGCGGAGCTAAAAAAGAAATTTGCCGAAATAAATGATGATTACCAGAAATTTTTTAAAGAAAAAGATAATTTTTCAAAAGATCAGATAAAAGCCAAAAAAGAGATAGAGCAGATAAAGAGAGATACCAATAAATTCTCCGAACAGCAAAAAGCTGATGCCAAGACCAAGTCCCAGAATACGCTCAAAGAATCGTATGTTATGCTCAAAGACTTAAAAAAGGACATTGACGACTTAAAAAAGATCAAAGAATCATTTATAAAGAGGTATCAGACCTATCTCAGGGATCAGCTTGAGAGCCTTAAACTTTTCCAGAAAGAGAATTATCCCGACGATAAAAAGTAGGAGCTTTTGTGAGAGCAGTATTTTACACTTCCGGCTGGGAAAGTATCCTAAAAAATCTGAAAGCCGGAGATTTATACAATATTGACGGCAAAGATACAGAAACTCTGAAATTAAAGCTGAGAGAACTTGCTTCAGACGGAATAAAAGAACTTTTTATATTTGGTGACTGCGAACCTCTCGAGACTTTTGGAAAGGAGGGGGTCTTTATAATAACCGATCACATCAATGCATCAGGGGACAATCCCCTCATCGGAGCCAACGACGATTCTGTCGGGCCGAGATTTCCCGACATGACATTCGCCTACTCGGAAAAGCTGACCTCAGAGCTCAAAAATTTTCTAAAGTCATCAGGCATCAGCTTTACCAAAACCGTACTCTACGGTGCGGACTATTCGCCGGATTCTCCGGCAGAGCTTGAAAGGCTCAGGATCCTCAACTGCACCGTCCGCGATAAGACAGTCGTGTGGCTCGATATACTTGCCCGGCATGCCGGGATCGAAGTCGGGGCGGCTGTCAGAACGATCGGCTAGAAAATAAAGATTCATTTTAATTCTTGTTTCTTTATAAAATTGTTTCTTATAATCCTCATTACAGATATTTTGTACAGGGGAATAGGAATTCATATTATTATTCTTGTATTTTTGGAATTTATTGTTTAAATTATCCAATATTTTTGGAATTTCAACTATCGAAAAGGGCGATAATTTTGGAACGAAAGCTTAAAAAAGATATCGAAAAAGACCTTCAGGCAAAACACATTTCTCTAATTATCGGTGCAAGGCAGACAGGGAAGACTACAATTTTAAAGCAGATATTATCCGGATTGAAGAACAAAAAAAAATCTGCTTTCTATCTTACACTTGAAGACAAAGAAATACTTAAGATGCTCAATGAAAATCCCAAAAATTTACTTCAGCTGATAGCAAAACCTGAGGAAAATGAAAGAAGGTATGTTCTCATTGACGAGATACAATACCTTAATGACCCGTCGAATTTCCTTAAATACCATTATGACACATATCTCGAAAAGATCAAATTCATAGTGACCGGATCATCAAGTTTTTATATTGACCGCAAATTCAAAGATTCTCTCGCGGGTCGAAAAAGAATCTATGAACTTCCGACGATGTCACTAAAGGAAGTGTTGATATTTAAAGGAGAGGATGAGCTTGCGGCGCACCTTAATGCGAAAAGTATTCCGCTTCTTTATCTTGACAGGATAAAAGAATATTTTTACGAGTATCTGATCTACGGCGGATATCCTGAAGCTGTTCTGAGCGGAAGTGAAAGCGAAAAGAAACTTGTTCTGAAAGAAATAGCTGATTCTTATGTAAAAAAAGATGCAGCGGAAAGCAACCTTTCATTCCACGATAAGTACCAGAACCTTATGAAAATGCTCGCTTCCCGAACCGGATCTCTTCTGAATATAAACAGCCTTGCCGCCGATGCCGGACTTGACAATAAAACCGCTGCTCAGTA
>JAWOER010000262.1:0-6062 GCA_046482655.1 Candidatus Delongbacteria bacterium
AGAAATAAAAGATATTATGGAAAATTAATGTTAAGGTCTGCTCTGAAAATACTGATATTGCTCAGCCTTATGCTCCTTATATCCTGCATTTCGGGAAACGACGAAGATGATATTGATATGATAGATGTCGATAAAATGCCTCTCGCTAAATCTAATAAATGGATATTTGACATAAACAGAGGATCTGTAAGCTACACCGACTCTGCTGAAATTATCGATATTCTCCCCTACGGGGTTAACGGATCAGCGGCTAAATTTCTCTATCTTTTTAAAGAGATCGCGCTCACAAAAGAGATCTTAGATTCCGACACCGCATATATTAAGCTGATAGAATATGAGAGCGACAGGCTTTTACAGTACGGGAAGGAAAAAAGGGACAGATCGCCCTCGTTTTTTCTTCACGATGAAACTCAGATCTTTGACGCGCCTCATACCTTGCTTGATCACTTTAAACCTACTCTTAATTTACTTTACGAAAGCGATTCTGAAAGGATCGAATCTGTTGGTGCTGAAAAACTTCATATTGACTCGCTCGAAATTGTTTCATCAGACACGATCACTGAACTTAAAGATACTTATATAAACTGCATTAAGGTCAGACATAATTACTCCGGCTCATTTATGGATTTCTATCCTGATTTTGATCTCTGCTTGTATTATACTGATTACGGGATCATGAAAATTGAAGGATATGTTAACGGGAATGATTTTATTGCTCAAGCGAAAAAAATAATTTTAAACTGAGAAAAGGAGAATCGAATGAAAAGAATATTGATCATGGCAGTCCTTGCTATCATGCAGGTATCTCTTATAACGGGCTGTACAAAAAAGTCTGAGGATGAGAAAGAAAATGCTGCTCAGCCCAAAAAAGAAGTAAAAGAGACTGTGTGGATGAACGATCTCGAGAAAGCAATCGAAAAAGCCGCTGCAGAAGATAAAACAGTACTGGTAAATTTTACCGGTTCCGACTGGTGCGGCTGGTGTATGAAGCTGAAAGCAGAAGTATTCAGCAAAGACGAGTTTGCCGAATACGCAGAGGGATCACTGGTTTTGGTGGAGCTTGATTTTCCACAAAAGAAAGAACAAACCGATGAGATCAAAAAATACAACAGAAAGAAACTTGAAAAGTACGGTGTAAGAGGATTCCCGACTATCCTTCTTATTGACGGCGAAGGAAAAGAGATCGGAAGAACCGGTTACCAACAGGGCGGACCTGTAGCCTATGTTGAGCATATCAAGTCGTTCATCAAGAAGTAGTAATAACTTGCGGAATTTCTCTGAGAAAAGATTTACTATACAGCTTCTTATTTTTTTGAGAATGAAAACCTCACATATCTTTGCCAGCCGAAAGTAAGGGTGCTCAAACTCGTCCTAAATGCTATTTGACAGGTTTTCACTTCGAAAAAATATCAGAAGCTTATAATCTCCTTTCGTAAAATCATTTCAGAAAATAGCGGAAGCTGGTTATTGAAGATTGATAGCTGCACTCACATAAAGTATAATTCCTGCGTTTAAATCAGATTTGCGGGTAGCTCTGAAATGGACTTTTTACGATGCCTTTTTCTTTGCTACTTTCATTTTGGGCATGCAAAAGAAAGTAGAAAAATAATATTATCGAAACAAAAGGGCGAAAAATTTTCGCCCTTTTACATTATATTATAGAGAGTCCGCTATAATCCTATCCCTGTCCGCCCTGCTCTTTAGCCGCTTTTGCCGCTGCGGCTTTTTCCAAAGCAGCCTTTTTGGCGGCTTCTGTTCTTTTTGCTTCGGCAGCTTTAAATTCAGCTTTTTCTGCAGCTATCTGATCACCTGTTTTTTCCAGATCACTTTTATCAACAAAACATGATTTCGGGCATTTGAATTTAGCAGCCTTCAGATCATCATCGATCTCATAGTTGATCACAGGAAGGTCGCCTTCCATCTTTATTGCACCTGAAGGTGTGGTTTTTGGCAGACTGCATATCTTGCATCCTATACATCCCACCTTACAGGCATCAGAAACCTCTTTGCCTTTCGCTTTCGAATTACATGCAAGATAGACTTTTGCATCTTTCGGCATCATTTTCATCACACCTTTCGGACAAGCCTTAACGCAGGCTCCGCACCCGACACACTTTTCATCGTCAACGACCGGGAGACCGTTCTTGCCCATATGCATCGCGTCAAAATTACATGCTTCAACGCAGTCACCGAAACCAAGGCATCCGTAATCGCAGGCTTTATGGCCCCCGGAAATAAACACAGCACTTGCACATTTTTGAGGCCCGTAATAAATGAATCTGTCTGCGGCGTTTTCTCTGGTTCCGTTACAGGCGCAGTAGGCCACCATTGGCTTGGAAGACGATGCTTCAACGCCCATAATATCGGCGATCTTTTCCAAAACCTCCTGACCGCCGGGTGCACAAAGACTGATATCTGCTCCTGATGTAACGACAGCTTCTGCGAATCCTGCACAACCCGGATATCCACAGGCACCGCAATTTGCATTAGGAAGCACCTCTAATATTTTTTTTACCTTTGGATCAACAGGAACATGAAAAACTTTTGAGGCATATGCGAGAACCGCCCCGAGAACCGCTCCGATCAGACCCACAGAAATAAAAGCTGTAATTATTTGAGATTCCATTAGATATCTCCGGATTTTGTTTCAATTATTTACATTATCGACATTCCGCTAAAGCCGAGGAAAGCCATTGATATTAAAGCCGCAGAAATGAATGTGATGGGCAATCCTTTCATGCTTTCAGGTATATCGGCCATTTCCAGTTTTTCCCTGATCCCGGCCATGATCACCAGCGCAAGCGTAAATCCTATTCCCGCAGTAAAACCGTTCCAGACGGTTTCGATGAAATTATAATGAGTACCGTCAGCCCACATTGTGTCTATGTTTAGTATCGCAACACCAAGTACCGCACAATTCGTGGTAATGAGCGGGAGAAATATACCCAGTGATGCATACAGGGACTGCATGTTTTTTTTCATGAACATCTCGATAAACTGGACCAGTGAAGCAATAACTAAGATAAAAGCAATAGTTCTAAGATATTCCATTTCGAAAGGGAGGAGTATAAAGTATTGTATCAAATAAGTAACGATCGATGCAAGAGTCATAACAAAGATAACCGCCATTCCCATTCCGAAAGCACTGTCCAGTTTTTTAGATACCCCTATAAAAGGACATATCCCCAAAAATCTCCCCAGAACAAAATTATTGATAAATATGGAGGAAACCGCAATTACTACTAAATGTGAAAAATCCATTATTTATCCCCCTTTTTTGTTTCCTTTCTCAATTTATTCCACTGCATTACTGCCAAAATAATTCCCATCGTCAAAAATCCTCCCGGCGGCAGAATCATCATTATCGAGCCCTTAAATCCGCTTATGCCGGCCAAATCAAAAAGAGGATATCCGTAAATAGCTCCCGTACCGAAAAATTCTCTTACCGCACTAATAAGCACGAGAGCCATGGTAAATCCGATACCCATTCCCAAAGCATCAACGACCGATTGAAAGACAGAATTTTTAGAAGCAAATGCTTCTGCACGACCCAGTATTATACAATTTACGACAATTAGCGGTATAAAAAGACCCAGAGATTCGCTCAGCGCAGGTAAAAAAGCCTGCAATGTAAGATCGATCATAGTAACAAAACTGGCGATGATTACAATAAAAACCGGTATCCTTATATTGGCGGGAATGAATTTTTTTAATACAGAGATCAGTGTACTTGATCCTAAAAGCACTGCGGTGGAGGCCATACCCATTCCAAGACCGTTCTTAATAGAAGTAGTTACCGCCAGAGCGGGACACAGACCTAGAGCCAGGACAAGGACCGGATTTTCTTTAAAAAAACCTTTTGTAAAATTTTGCAGAGTATTCATTATTCCTCCTTACCGGTATTACTTTCGGAATTATCTTCAGCTGTCTGCTCTTCTTGAAGTTTCTTAATATCCACCTCTATTACATGTTTTGGATCAGGGACGACCGTCTCTTTTCTTATCATGATTTTTTTGCGGGCCGGTCCGACAGCTTTTTGTATATATTCCGCATATTCCTGAATGCTTTCGCAAACGGCTCTTGTGGTTATTGTTGCTCCTGTTAAAGACTGTACTCTATCTTTTGAAGAAGGGTTATCTTTTTCCACAACGACCTTGAGTGAATTCTTTCCTCTGAACCATTTTTCAAAATACGGTTCTTTTTCGCCGTATTTTTTTGTCTGAACTTCGGCTCCGAGGCCGGGAGTTTCAGTGTGCTTGACAACTTTTATACGGTTGATCCCAAACTCTTCGTCCGTACCTACCATGGTTTCTATCACACCGGAAAATCCCTGTTTTTTCGACAGGAACACATAGGCTTTATAATCTTTGTCCGAGGGATGTTCTTTTACTTTCCAGAATTTTTCCTTTTTTCCGCCACCGACATTATATTCAACTTCCTCATAAATAAGATCATCCATCACACTTTCATCAAATAGACCTTTAAGCACATATTGTCTGGCTTCTTTTTCAAGCTTTCTGTTAAGCTTTTCTATTTCGGGCCTGGTAAAGGAATTATAGAAAGCGAGTGTTCCGGCCGCTATACCTGCAACAAGGAAGAGTATGCCTGAAAGTTTTAGTGTATTACCCATAATTTTACTTCCCTTATTTTTAAGCTTTCTTTGTTTTTACAGCACCGAATTTTTTCGGGACCGTATATCTATTAATGATCGGTACAACACAATTCATTAATAAAATGGAATAGGAAACCCCTTCGGGATAACCTCCCCATATCCTGATCGCTACAGTAAACAGTCCCAGTCCCACTGCAAATATTATGTTCCCTTTATTTGATATCGGCGATGTGACCATATCTGTTGCCATGTAGAATGCTCCCAGGGCCAGTCCGCCTGCAAGAATGTGAAAAACGGGATCATAGCCCATCAGCCATGTAAGAATAAAAACAGTTCCTATGTAGAATACAGGTACTCTCCAGTTAACATAACCGTAAGCTATTAGTATGATCACTCCGATAAGTAGAGCCAAGAACGAAGTCTCTCCTATACAGCCGGATACATTACCTACAAAAAGGTCCCAGTATGAAACCCCCGCATCTTCGATAATTTTGATCGTTTCTCTCTTGTCGCCCGAATTAAGTGCGGTCTTGACCAGATTTAGCGGTGTGGCGGAAGTAGTCGCATCGATCATGGCAGTTCCGGTAGCAGGTGTCATGCCCGGAAGCGGTTCTGTCCAGTAGGAGTTCGATGTCATCTCCACAGGCCATGAAGCTACCATGAACGCCCTTCCTATGAGGGCCGGATTAAAGATATTAAATCCCAGACCGCCAAAAGCCTGTTTGCCTATAATGATCGCAAAAAATGATCCCAGCATAACTATCCACCAGGGAACATTGGCAGGCATGTTCAATCCTAAAAGTATTCCTGTCAGGATCGCACTTCCGTCGTAAACGGTAACAGATTTATGTCTGAATTTTTGTACCGCAGCTTCAGATATCACACACGATAAAATTGCGACAAGTACTAAAAATATTGCCCTGAACCCGAAGAACCAGTACGAGGCAAAGATCGCAGGAAGTAACGAGAGATTCACTGTATGCATAATCTTCGTTACAGAACTTTTATCCCTTATATGCGGATTTGCCGATACAACTAACATTTTATCCATTTGCAAGTCCTATTTAGTTTTTCTTTTTATTTCCGCCAGCTTTGCTCTGCCTACATTATAATAATGAACAAGGTTCCTTTTCGAAGGACAGACATAGGCACATGTTCCGCACAGAATGCAGTCCATTATACCCAACTTTTCTGCTTTTTCGTAATTACCGTACTGAACATTCAGCTGAATATCTGTAGGTAAGAGTCTCTGAGGGCACACTTCAACGCATTTCCCGCATGAAATACACGGCTGCTCCTCATAAACGGCTGCATTCTGTTTGCTCAGACAGAGTATTCCTGAAGTTCCCTTGTGAACCGGAGCGTCCATTGCATACATCGCAGCACCCATCATAGGTCCGCCGTTGACTATCTTGTAAACATCCTCTTTTACTCCGCCGGCGTATTCAAT
>JAWOER010000248.1:0-2559 GCA_046482655.1 Candidatus Delongbacteria bacterium
AAAGCAGAATATTCTCGACTGCGTAAAGCGGATAGACCTCAATATTATCGTAAGCCGAAAAGTTTTCCGTTGATACTCTTACACCCTTTCTCAGTCATAAAAACATTCATGCTCTGCATACTGCCTTTAGTTCCCGCTTTGACCTCGACAGGGACTATTTTGCCTTTTTTAGAAAATACATAGTCAACTTCAGCGTTGCTCGATGCAGATTCCCTGTGCCAGTAATAAAGGTCTCTGGTCTCATAGGGCGATAAGCATTTTAAGAACTCAAGCCCTGCCAGTATTAAAAGTTCGAGTCCTTCTTTTATTTTATCGTGCTTGGCATCAGAGGCTTTAGAATAAACGACATAGGATGCATAAAAACGGATCTGATCCTGATCTGTAAAAAACTCGAGGCAATAATCAGTTGAAATGGTAAAAAACACAAGGCAATACATCACCACACTCTCCGCTCTTTACATATTAAAGAACTCACCTGTCCAGGGATTAAACAGTGCAGCCCCGCTCTCCTGCATATCAGAAATATTTCGCGTAACCACTGTCATATCGTTGGCAATGCCGATCGAAGCGATAATTCCGTCTATTGCGGGAAGTGTTTTGCCTGAATTTTCCGTAAGTGCCTGAACTTTACCCCAGACTTTTGCTGCTTTTAAATCAAACGGAACGATCTTGTTCTCAAATCTCTCTTTTAAGTCAATTTTAACCCAATTGATCAGCCCCGATTTTCTTCCGCCATCAGACAGCTCTTCAATCCCTTTTATGATCTCCCCGATAGTAATAACTGAAATATATAACAGATCTTCTTCTGTCCCCGAGATCCATTCAATTACATTCTTATCGGGACTTTTCTTTATCAGCTCGGAAATGACGCAGGTGTCAAGCAGAAAGTTCATAATTCTATCCCGCGCGGTTTTTCTTTACTTCTCTTTATGTCAAATTCCTCTTTGGCAAGCGGGGAATTTTTAAAAAATTTAACAAGATCAGTTTTATGACCCGAAAGTTTTTTGAAATCTTCGACCGAAATAATTACGACAGTATCCTTCCCGTGCTTTGTGATAATTTGAGGGCACTCGTTAACTGCATGATCAACAAGACTGCTGAACTTGTTTTTAGCTTCCTGAAGCTGCCAGTGATTTTTAATTCCGTGCGTCATCAGTGCCTCCTATTTTTCATAGACTGTCTAGACTGTCTATAATTTAATAAATAATTTTGCAATTGTCAAGTCCCCGACTTCCTTCTAACCCTACCTCTTCACGATCCTGAACAGGGTGATAAAATTTGCTTTGACTATCTTAACTGTATTAATTATATTTATAAGCTTAATAACAGATTAAGAGAACCTGATTATGAAACCGAGTATTTTGGGCAACTATTTTGAAGATTTTGAAACAGGCACAGTGATCGAACATTCACTGTCCAAAACGATCTTTGAATCCGACAACAATATTTTTTCTTTGATGACGATGAATCACCACCCCGTCCATACAAATCTTGACTACGCAAAGAAAAATCAGCACGGAAAGATACTTGTGGTAGGCACACTTGTATTCAGCATAGTAGTGGGAATGACGGTACCGGACATAAGCGGAAAAGCTATAGCCAACTTCGGCTACGAATCGGTCGAACATCTTGCACCGGTTCACCTCAACGATACGATATATGCAAAAACGAAAATCCTGTCTGTTAAACCGTCAAAAACAAAACCCGACAGAGGCATCGTATATGTAGAGACCGTAGGCTACAATCAGAATAATATTGATATAATTAAGTTCCGAAGAAAAGTACTTATAAAAAGGAGGCCGCATGAAGTTTCATGAACATTTAATGAGAAGCCTTATGTTCGTTCCGGGGCATAACGAAAGACTCATGCAGAGTGCGGCAAGATCGCAGGCCGATGTCCTTCTTTTGGATATTGAAGATTCAGTTCAACCCGTAGAAAATAAACAAAAAGCCAGAGATTTGATCCAAAAAATGGTCAGCGAAGGAGCATTCAAGAACCATCTTGTTTATCCAAGAGTCAACGACAGGGAATCAGGTCAGCTCCTAAAGGATGTCCATCAGCTCACGATGGATGGAGTTCACGGCTTTATGTATCCCAAATCCAAAAAAAGCGGCGATGTTTACTTTTTCGACAAACTTTTAGAAACCATTGAATACGAAAAAGGCATTCCCGTCGGCACATTTAAGATAATACCGCTCATAGAAACAGCAGCAGCAGTACTCAACGCCATGGAAATATGCAAAGCCTCGCCGAGAGTAGAAGCCATCGCTTTCGGCTGCGAAGACTTTATAGGCGACCTGGGCGGAGTCCATGACCACGAAGGCAAAAGCATTTTTAGCCCCCGTGCAACAATAGCAATGGCCGCAAAAGCAACAGGTGTGATCCCCATAGACACAGTCCACATCCATGTTCACGATCTGGAGGATCTGGAAAAGAATTTAAACTTGGCAAAAAATCTCGGCTTTGAAGGAATGCTCGTGCTCAACCCAAAAGAGATACCCCTCGTACACCGGTATTATTCACCTTCCGAACAAGAGATCGAGGAAGCAAAAGAAATG
>JAWOER010000256.1:0-9215 GCA_046482655.1 Candidatus Delongbacteria bacterium
TCTGTGGCTAAATTCCATATTTCCTCAAGAAAAGGAGAAAGAGGCTGCCCTCATACAGATTATATAGTTCCGGAGGATTTTTTCAGATTTAAAAATCAGATAGACAGCTTGCCTTTTGACAAAGAATATGATATAATGATAGAGGCAAAAATGAAAGATAAAGCAGTTTTAAGAATAATGGATAAAGATTATGCATGACCTTATAAAAGTACGAAAGAAACTTCACTCTATGGCTGAGCTGTCGGGAAGGGAAGCTAATACAAGAGCTTACCTGACAAGCCTGCTTGAGCCGCTAAAGCCCGATGAGCTCTTCGAGCTCTCAGGTTCGCTGATCGCGGTTTTTGATTCAAAAACCGGAGGCGAAAATATCGCCTTCAGAGCGGACATTGACGCGCTGCCGATCAGCGAGGTGAACGGGTTCGACCACCGGTCGAAAGACCCGCTGGTCTCGCACCTCTGCGGTCACGACGGCCACAGCACTATTCTGCTCGGTCTTGCAGAGCATATCTCACAGAACAGGCCGGAGTCAGGGAAAGCAGTGCTTATATTCCAGTCCGCAGAGGAAACGGGGGAGGGTGCGAAAGCTCTTGTGAAAGACGAAAAATTCCTATCGCTGGGTATAAACAAGACTTTCGGCTTTCATAACCTGCCCGGGCTTGAGGAAAGCAGGATCTATCTGAGGCACAAGAGCTTCGCGTCGGCATCGGTCGGGCTGGAGGTCAGGTTCAAGGGAAAAACATCACATTCATCCCAGCCCGAAAACGGGATAAGCCCGGTGCCGGCTATTACCAGGCTCATCGAATTCGTTGAACAGCTTAAAGCGGACCAGACAAAGATATTCGATTCAAAAATACTTATCACCGTGGTCGGGATCAAAGCCGGCAACAATGATTTCGGGATTTCTCCTGATAAGGGTCAGATATTCATGACCCTCAGAGCTTATTCGAACAGCGATATGGATAAGATCTCCTCAATGATCGAAGCTAAAATAGATAAAATTTCGTCTAGTCAGGGGATAATATCGGAATATGAATACTTCGAATACTTTCCCGCTGTCGAGAATCGTGAAGAAATGGTGAATTTTCTTGAGAAATTATGCTCTGAAAAAGCCTTCCCTTGCGAATATCTCAAAGAGCCTTATTTCTGGTCGGAGGATTTTGCATTCTATAACGAAATGTCACAAATCTGTTTTTTTGGGATCGGATCAGGCATAAAACTACCTCATCTCCATGCTCTGAACTATGATTTTAACGATAATATCATAAAAACAGGCGTTGAAATTTATAAAATGATCTATAATTCAAAATTTAAAGGAGAGTAAAAGTTATGTTAGATTTTATGACAAAGGAGTACTGGCTGAATTTTATGAATTTAATACTTGACTGGGTGATAAAGGAGATCCCTGTAATGTTGTTCCTTATTTTGCTTTTCTTGTTGGCATTAAAGCTGGAGAACTATCTGCTTGAAAGATTAAAATCAACGCTTTTGAACCGTTCGGCAAAATATAAAAAAGGAGTAAAAAAGGCCGAAGCCGAAAAGCGTATCAATACCCTGATGGATATTACAAGAAAGACAGGAAGACTGGTAATATGGCTGATCTTTATAATGATTTTCTTAAGGCAGATAGGCTTAGATATAGCTCCAATATTGGCAGGAGCGGGTATTATCGGACTGGCAGTCGGTTTTGGCGCACAGGAACTAGTAAGGGATTTTATTTCAGGTTTTTTTATGTTGCTTGAAGACCAGATCCGGATAGGAGATGTAGCTATCATCAACGGAACCGCAGGGATCGTGGAAAAGATAGAAATGAGAACTATAACATTGAGAGATTGGAGCGGAACTATCCATATTACTCAGAATGGAAAAGTTGACACCCTCGGTAATATGACAAAAGAGTGGTCAGCCATCATTCTTGAGATCGGTGTTGCTTATAAGGAGGACGTTGATAAAGTGATCGGAATAATGAAAGAGGTCGGTGAAAAGATGGCCACAGATAAAGAATATAAAGATCAGATATTGGAGCCGTTAGAAATATTCGGACTGGATAAATTTGCAGACAGTGCACTTGTTATCAAATGCAGGTTTAAAACTATTCCTTTGTCTCAATGGTCTATAGGCAGAGAGTACAGACGCAGAATAAAATACGCATTCGATGAGAATAATATCGAAATTCCTTTCCCTCACTCAACTGTTTACTGGGGCGAGGAAATAAAGCCGCTTGAACTGAATATCAAAAAATAAAGAGGATATAATGAAATCCGGTATAGAGATAAGTTACGAGCGGTCAATATTAGGCAGGCTCGACGGAAAGGTAAAGCAGGCAGCCAAAATATTATTTAAAGACCGTGAGACTGAAATACTTCAGAATTATGCGAATACAGTTTCGATCACAAGACTCAACTACAACGATCACGGACCTGTCCACATGCGAAAAGTAGCTTCAAATGCGATCAAGATCATGAACATTCTGGACAAAGCCGGAATAAAATTCAATTTGGAGCTTGAAAATTACGGTAATTTTGAAGACAGCGGGGTCGCTGCTTTCACTTCGGCTTTTCTGCACGATATAGGAATGAGTATCGGCAGGGACGGTCATGAAAGGATGACGATAATTCTGACCTCCCGGATCATAGAAAGAGTTTTACAAGAGGTATTTGCAGATGATATTCAGAAACAAATAATTCTAAAATCGCTCATATATGAAGGTATTATCGGTCATATGGGAACACAAAAGATCCACTCTCTGGAAGCAGGAGTAGTGCTTGTAGCCGACGGCTGCGATATGGAGGGCGGAAGAGCCAGAATACCACTGATCATGGAATCAGGATCTAAAGTAGGGGACATACACAAATATTCCTCTGCGGCCATCAAAAAGGTCTATCTCGAAGAGGGTAAAGAGCTACCCCTAAGGATCCAGGTGGAAATGACCGAGTCTGCAGGATTTTTTCAGGTTGAAGAGGTTCTGATGAGGAAAGTAGCAATGAGCCCGGTAAAAAAGTATATTGAGCTTTACGCAGGAATATTGGGTCAGGATCTGAAAAGATATATGTAAGGAGTTTTTTTATGGATGCATTTTTAAAAGTTTTGCTGGTTGACGCATCGAACGGCTTTTACAAAGTCAGACGATATAAGGTCGGAGATTATTTCGGTCCCGTTGACCTGGGGATACACATGACGGATAATTACAGGTCGCTCAACATCGGAACGGGGCTCTTCGCAGGTTCAATTTTCCCCGGATCGAACAGGCTCATTTTTACCGGATATTCTCCGTGCTGGAGAGGTTTTTATATTTCTTCCATGGGAGGTGCAGGGCTGGTCTTTGACAATCTCGGACTCAATATGGTCAGCATTGTGGGGAAAGCCGCTTCAAAATCGATACTCTACCTGAACAGGAATCACGGAGATGAAATAGAGGTGGAAATTGTTCCTGTCAATGCAGACAGCGTCTGGAAGAACGGCAGAAAGGGTATATATTCTCTTATGGACCATACTTACGAACACTTCGGCGAAAGATACGAGAAAGATCCGAGAATACTTGCCACAGGTCCGGGCTCGAGGCAGACCGATTTCGGAGGCATTTGCTCTGTACCTGTAGAAAAAGGGAAACTTAGTTATGTTGACACATGGGCAGGCAGGGGAGGGTTCGGTTCAAAATTGTATCAGGATCACGGTATAGCCTCGATAATTTACGGCGGGACTACGGTTGATGAGGATTTCAGGGACAGGAATGTGGCTGACGAATGGTTCAGGCAGAAGTATGAGCAGAAGCTTGCGGCAAAGGATTTTGAAAGCACCACGAAATACCGTTTCGATCCCAAATTCGGCACAGGCGGAACTTTAGGAGTGAATTACGCTACGCTCAAAGGCAGGATTATAGCTTTTAATTACAAAACCATATACGATACGGAAAAGGAAAGGCTCGATCTGAATGAGAAATACATTTCCTCACACTATCTTAAGCAGTTCAACGAGGAGACGATCGAGAAAAAACAGCAGTCCACATGCGGGGAACCGTGCTCGGCTGTGTGCAAAAAAATGAACGGGGAATATAAGAAAGATTATGAACCTTATCAGGCCATGGGTCCACAGTGCGGAATATTCGACCAGAGAGCTGCGGAGATGCTTAATCACTACTGCGATTCGATGGGATTAGACGCTATAAACTGCGGCTGCATTCTTTCGTGGTTCATGGACCTTTTAAACGAAAAAATTCTGTCAAAAGATCAGCTCGGTGTATCAAAACTGCCAAAATTTTCCTCTGAAGATTTCGATGTAGTAAAAGATTCGATGCACAATGCTGAACTTGGGATTGAGCTTATTGATTCGATCCTTGAAGGGAAAGGCGATATAGATCTCTCGGAAGGAGTGAGAAAATGGGCAAGAAAGATACATAAAATGACAGGCAAAAAGATCATTGACAGCTTTGTTTTTATATCAAACGGAAGAAGAGGCTGGATGGCGCCGAACCAGTACTGGACACCCGGAGTTCTTGCACCGATGGCCATCATGGGCAAATATTACATGTATTACGGGAACGATTTTGTGCCACCGAGAGATCTGGGAAGATTCTGCGCCGAAAGGTTGAAACAGGAACTCGTCCTCGACAACACGGGAATTTGCAGGTTCCACAGGGCATGGGCAGAAGAAATGATGCCTGAGATTATCGGTTATATATACGGAATGAAGGAGAAATTCAATTCGGCCGTTTCATTCACAGCAAGCAGGATCAATTCACGCAACGCAACAGTATTTCTCGAATCGGAAAGAAATATTGATTTTATCCACGCTTTTCTCAAAAGAAAACGCGATGAGGACGGAGAAAAGAGGCAGGAGCTTCTCGACTGGATAGAGCAGTTTGACAGCGATAAGCATGAGGCTGCCTTAAATTTCTGGTTCGAGATCAGAAAAGGAATAGACGAATCTTTAATGGACTTTCAGTAATCAGAACACCGGAGGAATTATGGCAACAGATAAAGATTTCGCGGACTATATACTCGAGCAGCTTGAAGGCGCAGGTGAAGTGACAGCAAAAAAGATGTTCGGAGAGTACGGAATATTCCTCAACGGGAAAATGACTGGCATACTTGCCGATAATCAGCTTTTCATCAAGCCTACTGAGGCAGGCAGAAAATACATCGGGGAACCTGAAGAAGCTCCGCCATACACAGGCGCTAAAAACTATTTTCTCATAGACAATTTGGACGATGCCGACTGGCTCTCAGAACTCGTCAGGATCACCGAGAAAGAACTCCCGCTGCCCAAGAAAAAGAAATTATCGAGTAAATAAATTGATATCAATTAACCCATTTATCTGAGTTTCAGTAAGAATCAAAATTTAATAACTTGTCTCAAAGAAAGATTTTTGTTATATTACCTGTATGATACTATCAAATGATACTATCATAAGACTAAATGGAGGAAAATGAAGCCGCCTTATGATATCACCCCGGACATTTTAAATCTGATCGCTTCGGTCTCGGAAAGGCTCGGAGAGGTTAATGCTGTCCATCTTGACAAACCTTCGCCACAGCTTAGGCGCGAAAACAGAATTAAAACGGTTCAGTCATCTCTTGCGATAGAAGGAAATTCACTGACAGTTGAACAGGTGACGGCAATCTTCAACGATAAAAAGGTTATTGCTCCGGGTAAAGACATTCTCGAAGTTAAAAATGCTATTGAATTGTATGAGAGGATAGATGAGTTCGATCCTTTTTCCTCTTCGTCATTTCTAAAGGCGCACAGTTTGCTGATGAAAGGTCTTATCGAAGATCCCGGTAAGTTAAGAAGCGGTTCGGTTGGAGTGGTAAAGGGCAATAAAGTTATGCATGTGGCTCCTCCAGGGGACAGAGTTCATTATCTGGTGAGCGATCTGTTCAGGTATCTGAAAAGCGACAGGGATGGGGTTCTTCTTAAAAGCTGCGTGTTCCATTATGAAATCGAGTTCATTCATCCGTTTAAGGACGGTAACGGGAGAATGGGCAGGTTCTGGCAGACTGCGATCCTGAGAAGCAAATATCCTGTATTTGAATTTCTGCCTGTAGAGAGCATCATAAAGGAAAAGCAACAGCAGTATTATGATATTCTTTCAGCCTGCGATAAAGAAGGAAAATCAACAAGGTTCATTGAGTTTATGCTCAGGATAATTGATTCAGAGCTTGAGCACATTTTATCTTCCGAAACAAAAGTAATGAGTTCTGAAGACAGATTGAGTGCGGCTAAACAGAAATTTGGAGCAAAAGAGTTTTCGAGAAAAGAATATCTGCGTTTATTTAAGAACATATCCCCGGCAACTGCAAGCAGGGATCTTAAATCAGGCAGTGAATCAGAGCTGCTTTTGAAAAAAGGAGATAAGAATAAAACTGTTTATTCGTTCTTTGATAAAATTTAACTAAAAAAATTGTAGGAGGTTTGTCATGAACAAAAAAACAATGGTCGTTGTGAGCATAATCGCTCTTCTATTGCTCGCAGGCTGCACGGCGGGTCCGAATAATGTAGTTACGATTCTTGAGGTCATCAAAGAACCTGCCGGATTCTGGTACGGGATCTGGCACGGTACGATCGCTCCGATAACTTTTGTGATCTCACTTTTCAGCGACAACATAGGCATGTACGAGGTCTATAATAATGGCGGATGGTACAATTTCGGGACCCTACTCGGTGTTGGCGGTGTGTTCGGCGGAGGAGTAAAGGGAGTTTTCTAAGATGATAATTTTCAAGAATATAGAGCATACTGAATTGGCAATTTACGATAAGATCCCGATGCTGGTCGATGTAAGAAGCATTTTAAAAGTAGAAGAAATTGACGGGGGACTCGAAGGTTTATTGCTTAGGGAAACTCCGGTTGACAGGTATATAAAAGATCTCGGTAAAGAAGAAATAATATCTGACCTTGAAGACAGGTTCGATATCTCCAATTGGGCTTTTTGGATCGCATTTGACGGGAAGATGCCTGTAGGCGGAGCTGCTGCTGCTTCACGAACAAAGGGAGCGGATATGCTTGACGGCAGGGATGACATGAGCGTTCTCTGGGATATCAGAGTGGACGATGGGTACAAAAATAAAGGAATAGGGTCAAAGCTTTTCGATCTCGCTGCTGAGTGGTCTAAAAACGAAGGTTTCGTTCAGATGAAAATAGAGTGTCAGAACAATAATGTGGCAGCATGCCGTTTTTACCGCAATAAAGGTGCGGTTCTGGGGAAGATCGATGAGTATGCATATTACAAAAATAACGATGTCAGAGATGAAGTACAGCTTATATGGTATCTCGATCTGTAAGACGGTTCCGATGTTATTGCCAAAGCGGCTCAAAATGATTATATTGAGAGTATTAGTGAAAAATAATAAAGTACATCAGGAATGGAGGAAAAATTGAGCGGAGGACTTTTTAATCAGGACGCGGTTCAACTCCTAATCGACAGATCTCAACTCAATGCAGACCATTTACATTTTAAAAAAACGCTCGAATCGAATTCGGTGATCATGGATAAGTCGGACAAAATAGAAATACTTCAGCTGAACATAACCCGGAAATGCAATCTCCGGTGCAATCACTGTCATGTAAGATCGGGGCCTGACAGGACCGAGAATATGGAAGATGAAGTTTTAGACAAATGTATCAAGTTGGCTCACTCTCCTTCAGTCGGCACGATAGACATAACCGGCGGATCGCCTGAAATGCATCCGCGTATAGAATTTCTGATAAAAGAAGTTTCAAAAACAAAAAAGCGGCTTCTTGTAAGATCGAACCTTGCTATTCTCACCGAACCGGGATATGAGAGGTTTTATGATATTTATAAAGATAATCATGTCGAAATAATCGGTTCATTTCCTCACTATTCAAAGGAAGAATTCGAAAGACAGAGAGGCGGAAGGATTTTTGATAAGTGTATTGAAGCTGTAAAAATGCTGAACAGTATCGGGTACGGTCAAAAAGGTTCGGGTCTTATTCTTGATCTTGTTTACAACCCTTCCGGCGCCTTCATGCCCGGCGATCAGAATTCATTAGAAAATGAATATAAAATGAGGCTGAAAGAACAGTTCGATATTGATTTCAATAATCTTTTCTGCATGACAAATATGCCTTTAGGAAGATTTCTTGACTATCTGACCGAAAACGGAAATTATGAAAACTACATCACAGAACTTGTAAATTCTTTTAATCCGGCTGCAGCACAGGGAGTAATGTGTAGGAATACTTTGAGTGTGGGTCCTGAAGGGAGTATATACAATTGCGACTTCAACCAGATGATGGAATTAGGAACATCAGTAAGAGGAGTGAGAAATGTTTCCGGTCTGGAATGCAGCGATCTTGACAATATCAGGATTATTACAGCAAATCACTGCTACGGCTGTACAGCAGGCAGGGGTTCCGGCTGACAGGGATCGGGTTCATAGTTTATGAAGAGAAAAATAGTTTTAATAACGAGATATCCCGAGCCGGGAAAATGTAAGCAGAGGCTCGCAATTCTTGCAGGGGAAGAAAATGCCGCGCATATTCAGAAGAATATGGTCATTACATTACTCGAATCATGCAGGGAATACCTTTCAACAGATCCGGCAGCCTTAGAGGTTTATTACACCGGAGCGTCAGAGGGAAAAATGCGGTCATTATGCAGAGATGCTCTCTATAAAGAGCAGCCTGAAGGAAATTTAGGGTTTAAGCTGAGTTCGTCATTCAGGGAGTCGTTCGATGAAAAATATTCAGAGGTTCTGATTATCGCAACAGATATTCCGGATATTTCATCAGCTGTGATCCGGTCGGCTTTTGATTCTTTGAAAACAAATGATATTGTAATAGGGCCTGCTTATGACGGCGGATACTATCTTATCGGAATGAAAAAAAATCATCCTGAACTGTTTTCGAAAGATATTAAATGGGGCGGGGACAGAGTGTTTGAAAAAACGCTCGGGATCGCAGGGAAAAGATCACTTTCCGCAGGTGTTTTAGAAAAACTGCCTGACATTGACCGTCCCGCGGATATATACAGAATAAATAATCAAAAGATCGTAAATGATCTTCCAAATCCGCTGATCTCTGTTATAATTCCGGTGCTGAACGAGGAAAAATATCTTGCAGGAACTCTCGGATTTTTCAGTGACAGAAAAAATATTGAGATCATCATTTCAGACGGAGGCAGCACTGACGGTACTATCGGGATCGCCGAGAGATTCAGCTGCAAAGTTGTAAGATCAGATAAGGGCAGGGCTGTTCAGCA
>JAWOER010000136.1:0-4342 GCA_046482655.1 Candidatus Delongbacteria bacterium
GACAATATCTACAAGTTCCTGTCCGTATTTTTGGGCGATCGGTATAATTACCTCTCTTATCTTATCTTTCAACTGCTGCGTAAATATACCTCCTTTACAACAAAAAAAGCGGGATCTCCCACTTTTTTTGTTGTAAAGGAGGTATATTTACGCAGCAGTTGAAAGATAAGATAAGAGAGGTAATTATACCGATCGCCCAAAAATACGGACAGGAACTTGTAGATATTGTCATGTCATCCAATTCAAGGGGGCTTTTGGTTAAAATTACTGTCGGATCAAGATCGGGACCCACTGTTTCAGATCTTACATCAATAACCAAAGAGTTTAAAAGTACTGCCGCCATGTCTCCCGACCCTGTCTATACAGGAGATTATCAGCTCGAGATCGGTTCGCCGGGCAGCGACAGATCTTTAAAAACATTTAACGATTTTTGCTGGAACGAAGGAAGGGAGGTAAAGATCATAACAGCTGTAGAAGACGACCGTAAAAGAGTAGAGGGAACAATAATAAAGGCAGAAAAGGACGGTGTCATTTTAAAAAATGACGGAGCAGAAAGAAGAATTCTTTATAAGGATATTTTTAAAGCAAAATTAAAATTAAAATTTTAACTAAAGCCGGAGGCATAAACAAATGGACGCCAGAGAAGTAGTAAATGCGATCGAAGGGATCGTTAAGGAAAAAAAGATCGAAAGATCCAAATTAAGCGAGATCGTAAAATCCATATTTTTGAGCATATTAAAGAAAAAATATAGCCTCCCCGAAGATGACAGTGCAGAAAATTACTTTAGTGTCACATTTAATATTGATTCCGGCGATGTGGAAATTATCCATGAAAGAGAAGTTGTCCCCGATGAAGATTTTACAGATCCTGTAAGTCAGATAAAATTGTCCGAGGCCCTAAAGATCGACGAAGACTCTGAGGTCGGAGATGATCTGCCCGAAATAATCGATTTTAATTCTTTCGGGAGGAGACACATAATTGCAGCAAAGCAGATATTGGCACAAAAGATCAAAAAGGTCGAAAGAGCAAATATTTATGAAAACTATATCGAACGGATAGGAGAACTGATAATAGGTTCTATACACCAGATAACGCCCCGTGAAATAAAGATCAATTACGATGATATAGAAGTTATTATGCCAAAATCTGAATCTGTTTTTAACGAAAGATACAGAAGGGGTGAACTTGTAAAAGCTGTGATCAAGGATGTGTACTATAAAAATCAGGATGTAAAGGTAATAGTATCAAGATCTGACAGCGATTTTATAAAGAAACTGTTTGAATCGGAAGTTCCCGAAATAAGTGACGGTATAATTGAAATAATTCAGGTCGCCAGAAAACCCGGCATAAGGTCAAAAGTAATTTTGGAAACACTGGATTCAAGGGTGGATCCCGTCGGAGCATGTGTAGGTCAGAGGGGAGCTAGGATCACGGCAATCGTTTCGGAGCTCAACAAGGAAAAAATAGACATTATTCAAAAGATAGATGAACCGAAAATGTTCATAACCAGGCTTTTGGGTATCAAAACCGAGTACACTCTGGAACTGGATGTTGAAAATAAAACAGGTGAAGCTATTGTACCAGACCACATCTACGATGATGTGATCGGAGTAAGAGAAAGCAATATTGATCTTACAGAGGAAGTATCGGGATATTCCATAAAGGTCATGTCCGAAACAGAATATGACGAACTGACCAATCTTACGATCGAAAAGGTCGAAGAATTTACAGATGAATTAAAATCATTCCTGATCGAGAATGAAATTAAGGATGCGGAGACATTCTATGAACTTTCAAAAGACGAAGCACTCAAGATAGAGGGAATGAATGAGGAAAAGTATAATTATATAAAGGCAACGCTTGACAGTTACTACGCTGACTAATGAAAAGCTCTTGAACAAATTAAGAGCAATGATCAATTTTTCAATCAAATCCGGCAAAGCCGTGATCGGACAGAACAGGCTGGAAATGATCAGGTTCAGAAATGTTGAACTGGTCCTTCTTTCTGATGACATAAGCCCTAATACAGAGAAAAATTTGATAAAAAGATATGAAAAAGAGAAAATATTGAAACTTAAAGATGAAATCGCTGTTTTGGAATCATTGACAGGCAGAAAGGGAGTAAAGGTAATAGGTTTTATTGCATCCGAACTGCAGAGAGAGATTTTCAGGCTGATAAAAACATATGAGGGGACCGTGCGATGAAAGGAAAAAAGAAACAAATATCAAAAATTGCAAAAGAACTTGAGCTTTCCACCGGAAAGATCTTGGACTTTATTAATTCAGAACATCCCGGGGTCGATACATCCAGGAATATAGCTACCAAAGTAGATGAGGATGTATATTGCAGTATTCTTAAGAATTTTAATATTACTGCCTACAAGAACTATGTTGAGGATGATAATACCAAAAAAGACAGCGATGATAAAGTGATCAATGCTCAAAAGAAACAGATAGATATAAAATCCAGAATATCTGAGATCGAGGACATAATTTCTGTGAGCAGCAAAGATGATGAAAGTGATAAAAAAAGCAAAAGGTCCCGCAGAAAGATAAAAGATGACAGTGCAATTCTTTCAGATGATGCCGAAAAGAAAAAAGACCGCGGATCTGCCCCCAAGGAAGATAAGGCAGATAAAGAGGATAGAAGCTCTGAGTCGGAAAGATCAAAAGTAAAAAGACCTGTGATAAAGAAAAGGGCACAACCTATACCTGTCGAAAAAGACATCATTAAGACCAGTGAGGCTAAACCTGCAGAAGATATTAAGGAAGATGCGGACAAATCAGTAGACAAAAAGTCCAAAAAAGGCAAAGTAAAAGATGTTAGAAGCGCCATTAAAGAAGACAAGAAGCCGAAAGGGAAGCCGTTATTTAAGCGAAGAAGGCACAAAAAAGTATCCGTTGTGGTCACTGACGGCGATGTTATAGAGACAGCGGATGAAAATATAAAGAGATCGAAAAAGAAACGCAAAAAAGGTAAGGTCAATCAGGAAGAGGTCAAGGATTCTGTAAAAGAAACCCTGAGCAAAATGAGTTCAGAGACATCAAAATCTTTTAAAAAGAAGAAAAAGAAAAAACAACAGGAAGACGGGACCGAAATAGAAGTTGAAGTGAATGTAATAAAAGTATCTGAATTTATTTCAACTCAGGAACTGGCGAACAAGCTGGATGTAAATGTCACAGATATTATCACAAAGTGCTTTAATATGGGGTTGATGGTCACGATAAATCAAAGGCTGGATAAAGAAACAATAGAGCTGATAGCCGCAGAATTCGATGTGGAAGTGGAATTCGAAAGTGAATATGACGAGGATTTCTTTGCCGAAGATGAGCAAGAGGATCCTGAACAGTTAGAAGAGAGGAACCCGATCATTACCGTTATGGGACATGTGGACCACGGAAAAACATCTTTGCTCGATCATATACGGAATACCAGGGTGGTATCGGGAGAGTCGGGAGGCATAACTCAGCATATCGGAGCTTATGTTGTCGATTATAACAATAAGCGGCTTACATTTTTGGACACCCCCGGTCATGAAGCTTTTACGGCCATGAGGTCCAGGGGAGCTAAAGTAACAGATATTGTTATTATTGTGATCGCTGCCGATGATAAAGTGAACGCTCAGACAAATGAAGCCATAGATCATGCTCTTCTGGCAGAAGTTCCGATAATTTTTGCATTAAATAAAATGGACAGACCAAATGCCGATCCCGAGAAGATACGAACTCAGTTGTCTCAGAGGAATGTTCTTGTTGAACAGTGGGGCGGTAAATATCAGTCCGTAGAGATATCTGCAAAGACAGGACAGGGAATAGAAGAACTGCTCGACGCAATAGTGCTGGAATCTGATATGCTCGAACTTAAAGCGAATCCAAATTGTCAGGCATTGGGAACTGTGATCGAGTCTAAGCTCGATAAGGGTTTCGGAGCGGTTTCTACAATACTGATTCAAAAAGGTACACTGCAGATCGGCGATGTCTTCGTATGCGGGCAGACCTCAGGCAGAGTAAGAGCCATGCTGAATGAACGAAGAGAAAATGTAAAAGAAGCGAAACCTGCATATCCTGTTATGGTGCTCGGTTTTTCCTCTTCACCGAACGCAGGTGACTCTTTTGTGGTTGTTGACAGCGAACAGAAAGCAAGGTCTATCGCGGGTAAACGGGAACAGATAAACAGAGCACAGGCTCAACACAAGATAAATATCGTTACCCTGGATAATGTTTCTGAACAGATCAAGCTCGGGGATGTAAAGAATTTAAATCTAATTATTAAGGCTGATGCGGACGGTTCTGTGGAAGCCATAGGCGATACATTAATGAAACTTTCCAACAAAGAGGTGG
>JAWOER010000086.1:0-6758 GCA_046482655.1 Candidatus Delongbacteria bacterium
GTTGAAGGTGTAAAGCGACGTCAGCATGACCGAGAAATAGCGGTCCTTCTCGATCTCCGGGACGCACAGAACCACAGGCTCGGCGCGAAGATCGAAGAAGATGAATGAATAAGGGGTGTCACTGTTCGGCGTAAAAAGGAACAAAATACAGAACGGAGATTTTAGTCACGAACAAAATAGGGATTAATAAAGTTCAAAAGTAGAATTACGGGGAAACAAGTATGATCGAATTGAAAAAATTTACCGATGAAGAATTAATGTTCAGGTTCCAGAAGGGAGACGAGAACGCTTATAATGAGATTGTTGAAAGGTTTAAAAATAAACTCCTCAATTATATATACTATTTTATGAAAGACCGGGAGGCTGCCGAGGACATAGTACAGGATACATTTATAAGAGTTTACCTTAATAAAGACAAATATAAAGAAATCGCAAAAGTTTCTACTTGGATATATACCATAGCAAAGAACCTCGCAAAAACTGCTCTGTCCAGAGCGTCCAAAATGAATTCGTTTTCAATAACCGGAAAGGAAGGCGAAAATGACTATGAGATCAAGGACAAACACTCATCGACGGATGATCCTGTAATAAAAAATGAACTTAATGACATTATTATGAGTAGAATAAATAACCTGGAAGAAAAATTCAGGGAGATCGTCATCTTGAGAGACATTGACGAGATGAGCTACGAAGAGATAGCTGCGCTCCTTAAAATACCGACTGGGACAGTAAAATCAAGATTGAACAGAGCAAGGTTGAATTTGCGTGATTCTCTGGCGGAGCATCTAAAATAGTAAAAAAATATTTCGGGGAAAAAAATGGAAAAATGCGGAAAAATCGAAACAATGATACTGGAAGGAAGTTTGTCAATAGATATTGCAGAAGAAAAGGATGCAAAAATAACAGAACACACTAAAATCTGTATGGAATGCAGAAATAAAATAGAAGAAATGCAGAAAGTGAGATCTTACCTGAAAAACATAAAAAAACTCAAGGTTTCTCCGGAATTTAACAATAACTTACGATCCAGGCTCGAATCAGTAAGATCGGGAGTCAGTGAGATTAAACTCGAAAATACGAACAGAAAAACGGTACCGTTCTTCACCAGAGTCGCTTATTACGGTGCGGGTATAGCTGCGGTGATAGTCGGAATGCTATTTTTCGGCGGCAGAGAAATTTTTAACGAAAATAATGATCATTTGCTTAACAGTTCTTCAAATTCTGCGGTTATTGCCAACGCAGATAGAAATGAAACACCTGTAAAGAATATTACAGATTCTCTGGAGAACCTTAAAGATCCCGTAAAAGACGAAAATTTGAGAAAAAGTGTCAGCACAGGAGAATAAACACCATATCTTTACAATATGTAAGGGCGGTCATTACCGCTCTTTTTGTTTGCAAAAACATAAAAAAAAACCTATATTTAGATTTGAAAAAAAGGAAAGGAACGATCTTGAAAGAGAAAATATTGCCAATAATAGATAAAAGCACGAAACTGCCTTCATTTTATGCGGCAAAAAGTTTGTCGGCAAAGGATGTTAAGGATATAATAAGATTTTATGAATATATTTTTAATCCCGGTACCAGGAATGCCAGATCTGTAAGAATAGAAACCAAGCAGATCGGTAATTGAAGATAGAATTTATCGGTATTGGTAAAACCAGGCACGGTTTTTTACAGGAAGGCATTGACAGGTATAAAAAACTCCTTACGGGTATGGCCACATTAAAAGAACATTATCTGAAAGAGGAAAGTGAAAAAAGACCGGACTGTTTGGAGCGTGAGAGTGATAAACTGTTAAAAAACATACCCGGCAGATATCACAGGGTCCTGCTTGACATAGATGGTGTCGAGATGAATTCGGAAAAGTTAAGTTTGTACATAAAGGATCTGCGGGACAAATCTGTTCCCGGCTTAGTCTTTATTATAGGGGGATCGAACGGAGTTGACAATAACCTGCGGTCATGTGTTGATCTGAGACTGTCATTTTCTAAAATGACTTTTACCCATAGAATGATAAGATTATTTCTTGCAGAGCAAATATACAGGGCGTTTTCCATAATGAATAATAAATCTTACCATAAATAACTTGGAGACAATTTTAATATGCGTAATATCTTGATAACAATACTGGTTGCTTTTGCGGTTTCCGCCGGGCTCATGTTGATAATGCCTGGAAATATTGCTTTTCCTGTCCTGATCGGGATACTTTCTGCGATCACAGTATTTGTGATCTTAACAAGAAAGGCAACAAAAGAGCTTGAAAGACTCAATAATAAGGCACAAAAAGCTCTATATTCGCAAAAATTTGACAGAGCGTTAAGAATATATGAAAGCGGACTGCTACTTGCACGCAAAAGCCCCTTCATTGCAGGTCAGATACACGGACTGATAGGGATGATCCATTTTATGAGAAAAGATAATGATAAGGCCAAGCCTTCTTTGATCAGAGCTTCCTCAATGAACTGGGTTGCAAAAGGTATGCTGGGCGTTATTTACATGCACGAAAAGAAATATGATGAGATGGAAAAGGCTTTCAGGACCATGGTGACTTCGGGGAAAAAAGAAGGTTTGGCGTGGGCTTTATATGCGTATTGCCTCGAAAGGGTCAAAGAGCACGAAAAAGCGATAAAGATACTTGAAGAAGGAAATAAAAAACTGAAAGAGAATGACGAAAGGATCAAGACAAACATTCTGGAACTTAAAAACAATCGAAGAATGAGAATGAAGCAATTTGGAGACACCTGGTATCAGTTTATGTTGGAGCGTCCTCCGGCAAAAAAAATGGTACAACAGCAGGGAATGGGGAATAAAGGCGGTTTTAAAAAGAACGCGCTTTATAAAGGTTAAATCTTTATTGAGGTCTAATATGAGACTGGGAGTAAATATCGATCATATCGCTACGATTCGTGAAGCGAGAAAAACTTATGAACCGGATCCTGTAGCTGCAGCCGTGATGTGTGATATTGCAGGAGCAGACGGGATCGTATGTCACTTAAGAGAAGACAGAAGACATATAAATGACGAAGATCTGAAGAGGATCAGGGATACTGTAAAAAGTCATCTGAATCTGGAAATGGCGGCCAGCGATGATATGGTAGCGATAGCCACAAAGATCAAGCCGGACGCAGTTACGCTCGTTCCCGAAAAAAGACAGGAACTGACAACGGAAGGCGGACTGAATGTTTCTGGACTTAAAGATCACTTGAGGGACATAATCTTCCGTTTAAGAAGTTCCGGGATAAAGGTGTCAGTTTTTATAGATCCTGAAGTGTCGCAGATCAAACAATGTTCAAACATCGATGCTGATATAGTCGAAATACATACCGGTCATTTTGCAAATGCCAGAACAGATTCCGATATACTGGAAGAATACGAAAAGATAAAGCATGCCGCGGTCTATGCGGCAAAGCTGGGTTTAATAGTAAGTGCGGGGCACGGATTGAATTACCATAATGTAAAAGATATAGTCGAGATCGAAGAGATAGAGGAATTGAATATCGGGCATTCAATTATAAGCAGAGCGGTATTTATAGGAATGGATAAAGCTGTGAGAGATATGATCTCTCTAATTAATTAGAGTTTTTTATTTCCAGCCATACGGCAGGGGTAAATGCTTAGATTCAAGAATAGCTTCGACGCTGTCTTCGAGTTCATGAAAAAAATCAAGTCCGGTAAGAGATTCAACGCTGTCAATACTGACCAGATGATCTTCGGGATTAAGGCTTTCTGAGTTCATATCGAGAACGAACGCAAGAGGGATATATTCTTTGTTCTTTTTTAAAATAAGAATCTTGTAAAATCCGTCCGGTATTTCAATTCTGTTGTTTAAAAGTAAAATATCATCGTCAAAGTAAGGACCGGTAACTATCCAGGATTCATCGTATCTTTCGGTCAGATTTATTGCAGTTTGCTCGATCTTGCTCCAGACTATACGGTTAAAATTCTGTTTCTGTGGAGACACATTTGTAAAGTAGCATGCTTCAAGTTCACATTCCGGACTCCTGCCTTTCATATTGGACTGTCTTGCCAAATGCCCTCTGTCAAATCCGCTTCCTGTATAATCGCTGTTCGTTGCAGTCTGATGCAGTTCAAGTCTCGGGTCAGGCCTGAACTTACGGTATTTTAAATATTTTATTCCGTGTATATATTCACTTTTAACATTATAGCTCACCCATCTGGGATTAAGTTTTACAGTGTCATACCCGGAAACAAAACCTTCATACTCGAATACCTTTAGATCATAGCCTCGCGGCTTACCCCATAAAATATGTTTGTCTGCAGAAGTTAAATTGATGAGAATGGGTTTCTGTTCTTCGATTTCCGGCTTATACAGTAAAAAATACCAGGTGGTAAAAATTAATATTGTTATTACAAATATGATACATTTCTTTTTCAATTAAGATCTCGCGGTTTGAGTATTCTCACAAATATTCTCATCCGTTTCCTGCCGGACTGATATGACTGGACCTTAGCTGAATATTCTTTTTCTGTAACAAAGCCGTTCTGCTCAGCAATCTGGTTAAATCTGATAACTGATTTTTCACCGCCATTATCAGAATAGGCAATAACTATTTTTCCGTCAGGCATAAGTCTGTTTTTAGCTTGGATCATAAACCGTTCGAGCAGTTTCTGTCCCCTGTCGTTGAGGGCATATTCTTTCCTGTTTTCGGCTTCTGCATTCACCCATGGCGGGTTAAAAATAATAAGATCGAAAAGTTCATCCATATTTTCAAAAAGGTCACAGGGATCGTGGCAGATCAGGGAATTATTATTATTGATTCCTGAAATATTCTTATCAAGATTGTTCAAAGTTGAGGCTAGTGCTTCGGGCAGAATATCTGCAAAATGTATTTCAGAGTCTTCAAATACACTGTTTGCGATCAGTGTCAGGATCCCCGATCCGCATCCCATATCGATAATTCTGATTCCTGAATTGCGTTTTAATTCAGTCATTGCATTTTTAAAAAGTTCTGAAGTTTCCTGAGATTTTGGAAGTAGTACATTGATCCCGGATGAGATTATAAATTCTGAGCATTTGATTAAAATTTTACGGTCAAGTGATTCTTTCAGTTCAATGAAGAATTTAAAGGGAAGCAGATATTCTTTTGAAAGATCACTTATATTCGGGTTTTCACCGCAAAATGAGATAAGGTAAGGAATCCGTATCTCTTCTAAAAATGATATTATTATGTTTTCCCGGGATACCAGTAATACCCTATTCAATAAATTACTTTTTAATTTATCAAACTCACGCTTACGGTTTCTTGAAAAGCTTTTCGAGCTGATATTTTGCATTTTATCGAACGGAATTATTTCATCAATTCTTTCATTGATCTTTTTATACAGTATGTCTGCGCGTTCTAAGGAAGAATCCATAATTATAAGAAATTTTCCTGACCGGAGATATTTGATAATTCTGTTAAAACTTTTTGCACGGTTAAGTTCAACATATGCAAAACTGCTTTCGGGACTGATCAGTTCTCTGAACAGTAATGGAACCGAAAAATCTTTCTGTTTAAATCTGATAATGCTCATCTTATCCTGTTTTTTTTATGAAAGATAATTCAAAGATCCGGCTAAATCAAGCACCCTGTTCTTCAAATTAGAATATTGCTTAAATATAAACTTACATTTATATTTCAACACATGTTAAAATATTTTCCAAATATGATAATTTTTGCCGTTTTGATCCTCATTGTTGCCGGTCCCTTAATCGGAAAAGCAAAGGAATATCCCAGGATCGGTCTGGCACTTTCAGGCGGCGGAATTAGGGGTATAGCTCATATCGGAGTTCTCAGGAGGCTTGAAGAAGAGGGTGTAAAAATAAACACCATAGCAGGATCAAGTATGGGTGCTTTGATCGGTTCCCTTTATGCTTTGGGTTATGACACTTATGAGTTGGAGAATATTATAAAAGAAGCGGATGCGAACGAAATATTCAGGAATAAGCCTGAACGAAATATTACAGAAAACTATCTGAAGAAAACAGCTGACAGAACCGTCGTTGAGCTTGAATTTACCGATAACGGGATCGAGTTGCCCAATGCATTGAATAACGGTCACAGAGTTTTAAAAAAATTAAGAGAGATCATGTTGAGTTCAGAGCATTACAGCGATGATTTCGATAAAATGAAATATACCTTAAGAGTAGTGTGTTCAGACATCCAGAACGGGAAAAAAGTGGTTTTCTCAAATGGTGATCTTCCTACTATTATTCTGGGATCAATATCTTTTCCCGGACTTTTTAAACCTGTAGTATATAAAGATATGAAACTGCTTGACGGCGGTCTTACGGATAATCTTCCGACAGAAGTAATAAAGGACTGCGATCTTATAATTGCCTCCAATATGACTCACGACACACCATCAAAAGATGAGGAGTATAATTTTATTGAGCTTCTGGACAGAATTTCTTTAACAATGACACAAACAAATATAGCAAAAAGTCTTGATCTTGCAGATATTGTTCTGAGCCCGGAACTACATGATATCAGATTCGGTGAGATCGAAAATCCGGATTCTCTTATAGCGATAGGCTACAGAAATACAGATAAAAGCATAGAGCGTATCGTGGAACTGACTGGGTCAAGGACTTTGCAGAATTCTGAGTATAGAAAAAAGAAGAAGAATGATATTATATTTTGCGGTAATGCGGTTTTTTCTGACAATGATCTTTTTGTTGAGGCATCCGGTCTAAAAGAAAATACAGGATATATCAAAAAGATCATCTCAAAATACAAAAGATCGGGATATCT
>JAWOER010000223.1:0-3811 GCA_046482655.1 Candidatus Delongbacteria bacterium
ATCTATCGCTCTTACCGGGCAGGTCGGTCTGCATGAACCGTCCCCTATGCAAAGGTCATCATTGACCGTTATGCTTCCGTCATCGTTCTTTTTAAATGAAGGACATCCGAACTCCTCAATACATGTAAGATGCCTTTCGCACTTATTCTGATCAACTTCAACATGTTTCTGGACGAACCCTTCCCTTTTTCTCTGCTGCCTGATGAATTTGAGCATGCACGGGTGGCTGGCAATTACGACAGAAAAGCCCTTGTGATCGAGTGATTCCTTAATATATTCAGTAAGTTTTTTCTGCTGATAAGTATCCACCCTTTTTATGAACTTGACGCCGATCGATTCGAGCAGCTTATCTATAGATATCTTCTCGCCTATCTCGCCGGACCCTGCATGAGGCTGGTGACCAGTCATAGCTGTCGTACCGTTCTCCATGACTACGAGCGTGAAATCATGATCGTAGAGTACCGCGTTGATTATAGCGGGAAATCCCGCGTGGAAGAATGTTGAGTCGCCGATGAAAGCGAGAACCTTACGCTTTTCATTACCAATAGTAAGTCCGGCGGCTGTCCCGTTCGAGTGTCCCATTGATAAAAGCATTTCACCCATGTTGTAAGGCTCAAAGAATCCCAGCGAGTGACAGCCTATATCGCCGACGGTTATCGTACCTTTAGGCAGTGCCTGCTTGATCGCGTGGAAAGCGGATCTGTGTCCACATCCCGGGCACATCTGGGGTATTCTCGGATTCGCGAAAGGTTGAGTAACGGGCTTAATTCCGCTTTCGAACACCTCCGGCCAGTGGCCGGAAAGAATGTCCCATGTCCGGTCTGAGGTTAATTCTCCCATTATGTCATCATGAGTTTTTCTGGTTAAGATCCTGCACTTTATATCTCTGTCGAAAGCGAGCGACTTGATCTCATACTCCATTATCCTGTCAAGTTCTTCGATTATTATAACTTCGTCTTTATCCTTCAGGTAACCGGCGATCATTTCCTCGGGCATTGGGTAACTGAAATTTAACTGAAGCAGATCTACCGCTTTTCCTGCTTTGTCAAGATTTTCCATTATTGAAAGAGCGGGCATGGATGAAGAAATAATCCCAAGCTTTTTCCCGTTGATCTCTTCGCATCCGTAAGGAGCATAGATCCTGTTGAAAGGTGATTTTTCCGAATCTTTTTTTATCAGATCAAGTTTTTCCATCGCTTTTTTCTTAAGCGGGAAAACCGTTTTTGTTATAGGCAGATATGGCCCGTTCTTCACATCGAATTCAGCCTTAAAGCTCTTGGTTGCCGCCCCTATTGTGCCGAAGCTGATGAGCTCTTTGGCATGACAAACATGGGTCGTAAGCCTTAAAATGATCGGCATCTGGTGCTTTTTAGACAATTTTGCGGCCTCTAAGAACATTTTATAGGCTTCAGTCGGGGTGGCGGGTTCCATGACCGGAATATACGACATTCTGGCAAAGTGGCGGTTATCCTGCTCGTTCTGACTGGAGTTCGCACCCGGATCGTCACCGAGGATCACCACAAGTCCGCCGGTCAGGTTCATCAGCCCGAGCTGAACGAGCGAATCTGCGGCAACATTGAGCCCGACAGATTTGAAGAATACAACGGACATGTTGCCGTTAATGCTCGAGCCGAAAGCGACCTCTGTCGCCACTTTCTCGTTCGTCGCCCACTCGAAATGATAATCTCTCATTTTTTCTGGAACACTATTCAAAGCCTCGGCTATCTCCGGAGTGGGCGAACCGGGGTAACTCGTTATAACTTTTACACCCGCTTCGAGCATTGCTCTCGCAACAGCATGGTTCCCCATAAAAAGGCCTTTCCACGGCTGTTTATCTGTAAGTTGTTCGTGAAATTTCTTCATAAATGCTCCTTTGCAGTTTATAAAAAAAGGGCAACCAAATTGCCCTTAGAAAATTTATCGTCTTGCTTTAAAAGCGTCCCATTCCTGTATCAGTATATTAACATCTGTTTTCGTCTTATCGTACTTTCCGTCGTTCCTGATGCTGATCTTCTCTCCTTTCACGATCGATATCCAGTCAGAAAGAGTGACCTCGTAAGGTCCCGGGATCTGCTTTGGAGCCATAGACTGTCTCGGAGCCAGGCTGCCGGTCTTTTCGGTTTTGGGTTCGATCTTCAGTTCGGATTTTTTTTCCTTTTCAAGATCAACATTCACCTGACCGTCAAGCACTGATATTTCGGTCAGACTTCCGTCGGCGTTCATTTTATATGCAGTACCGATTACAGCTGCTACGGCTATCGGAGATCTCACATTAAAATCCTTCTTTTCCGATCCTGTTTTATTTACATTTGTCCATGATTCACCGGAAACAAGATAACCGCTAAAGGCAATGTCATCCCCGGTCTGTTCGTACTTGTCGATAATATATTCTGTTTTTTCGTTCAGTCTGATCAGACTGCCGTCGGAAAGCTTAATCTCGCATCTTGATTCGGCTCCGGTTATAAGTGTATCTTTCTCAAAGACTTTATCCTCTTCATCAAGATCGCCGCTTTTTGCCTGATTTCTCACTTTCAGTTCACCGAGTCTGAAGTCTATTTCTCCGACTTCTTTCATTCCTGTAAGCAATTCTTTTGACGGAGCCGCATCCCTGACAGGCTGAGCGGGTTCAGGTTTCAGGGCCGGCTCATCCTTCACTACTTTTTCCTGCATCTTCTTTTCTCTGATCTCATCAACGGGAAGTTCGGGAGCCCCACTTGCGGCTAAGATAAAAATGTTCAGAGTCAGAATGAATATTAATGTTCTGTACATAACATCCCCCACAGTTATTTAGAACTTTTAAACAGCTCTTCGATCCTTTTTATGATAATTCCTGCTATTTCACTTTTATCCATTACCGGGAGCTTTTCAGCCTTATCCGGTGTGATTATTGTGATCCGGTTGGTATCTGACCCGAATGCGGGATTTTTTTTGCTTGTCTCGTTCAGTATTATAATATCGAGATTCTTTTCTTTGAGCTTTTTTGCCGCATTCTTTTTTGCGTTATTCGTCTCGAGCGCGAAACCTACGAGTATCTGACCTTTCTTTTTGGTTTTACCAAGCTCTTTTAGAATGTCTGTGGTCTTGTTGAGTTTGAGGTTGAAACTTTCCCCGCTCTTTTTTATCTTGGTTTCAGATCTTTCGGGAGCGTAGTCAGCCACAGCCGCAGACATTATAAGGCAGTCGGCTTTTTTGAATTCTTTTAGTACGGCTTTGTGCATATCCTCTGCTGAAAGTGCGTCGATCCTTTTAATATGCGAATTACAGACCTCCTCCGTCGGACCCGTAACGAGTATGGTTTCCGCTCCTGTATAAGAAGCCGCCTCAGCTATCCTGAACCCCGTCTTGCCGCTTGAGAAATTCGAGATATACCTGACCGGATCGATCATCTCTGTAGTTCTGCCTGCTGTTACCAGTATTTTTTTTCCTTTAAGTGAATTCATACGGTTTAGATAATAAATACTCTCCCTGAATATATCCTGAGGCTCAACCATTCTTCCTTTAGCCTTGTATCCGCATGCAAGATCGCCGGTCCCCGGTTCGATAAAAATGACTCCCTGACTTTTTAGAGTTTCTATATTTCTCTGAACAGCGGGATTGAAGTACATTTTATCGTTCATGGCAGGACAAATCATAAGTTCTTTGTTGTAGGCAAGTAGAGCTGTGCTTAAAGCGTCATCAGCTATTCCGTTCGAAAGCTTTCCGATAATATTTGCTGTTGCAGGCGAAACTATAAAAATATCTGCCCAATCGGTTATCGAAATATGCTCGGTTGACCATTCATTCACATTCCCGAAGGTGTCGGAATATACCT
>JAWOER010000271.1:0-3902 GCA_046482655.1 Candidatus Delongbacteria bacterium
TATTCTGTTCCGATGCTGTCTTTTCAGTCATGATCCTGATAGAATCCGGCTTGTTTTTCTCTATGCCGATTATTCCGTTGGATGCATTCACCGTCTTCATTATCAGCTTCATCCCTTCGATAATAGTGTCGGGACTTTCCTGCATAAGCCTGTCATCGGCAGTAAGATAAGGTTCGCACTCAACACCGTTAAGTATGATGTGATCGATCTTTTTTTCGGCAGGGGGTGAAAGTTTTACATGTGTCGGAAATCTTGCTCCGCCCATACCTGCAACTCCGGCTGCAGCTATCTTCTTCTTTATTTCATCTGCTGAAAATCCGGAATAGTCAACCTTGACACCAACACCTTCGAATATCTCGTCATTGCCGTCGTTTTCAACTACAACAGCATCAGATTTGTTTCCCGCAGCATCGGTGATCTTAGCAATAGCTTTCACTTTGCCTGAAATTGAAGCGTGGACGGGAACCGAAACGAATCCGCCGGCTTCGGAAAGAGGCTGACCGACTCTGACCTCGTCTCCTACGGCGACAATAGCTTTTGAAGGTGCACCTATATGCTGATGAAGATGTATCGCTGCGACTTTCGGTGCCGCCATCTTTTCAATGGGCATTTTCGCCGAAAAAGCTTTGCCGTCAGGCGGGTGATATCCTCCCTTGAATGTATATTTCATCAATAAACCCTCGCGTTTATTATCATACAATTTTCAAATCCGCGTGAAAAATAAAAATCATTTCTCTTTTAGTCAATTTTTTTTCTTACAAATTAAATCAGCAGTTTTTTGAACTTATCTACCTGTAATTAAACAATTAATATGTTTTATTATGCGAATATTTTTCTTATAATTCTTCTTTGGGTAAATTAATTGGAGTATCTGTATGAAGATCGCTATCTATCCTGGAACTTTTGATCCTATCACCAACGGACACCTGGATCTTATAGAAAGAGCATCAAAACTATTTTCAAAGCTTATTGTAGTGGTGGGTGAAAACACTTACAAGAAACCTCTCTTCGATGTGAACGAAAGAATGTATATGATAAAAAATGCCATCGGGCATTTAAAAAATGTTAGTGTGGACTCAAATGCCGGGCTTACTGTAGAGTATGCAAGGAAACATAAGGTAAATATTTTAGTAAGAGGCGTCAGGGCATTTGCGGATTTTGAATATGAACTTCAGATGGCCCTTACCAACAGAAAACTTGACGGGAATATTGAAACAGTATTTCTTATGCCGAAAAATGAATATTCATATTTAAATTCTTCTCTTATAAAGGGAATATCTGATTTTGACGCAAAAATTGATGATTTTGTACCGCCTGTTGTAAGAGATATGCTAAAGAAAAAAAATAAGAGGGCAAAATGAACAGCAAAAATGATCAAAAAATAGTTTTCGAAGATGAGTTCAATATATACAGCATGATCAAAAGACTTTGGAACAACAGGATTTTATTTGTCGTTATTGTGTCCTGTTTTGCAATAGGGAGCATAATTTATTCCCTGGCCGTTACTCCGGTCTATGAAGTTACATCCATGATACAACCCGCAGATGCTTCCAAAGAGACAACTATAAAAAAAACTACACCGGTGATGGGATTCGCACTTACAGGTTATTCACATCTTCCCGTTATCAACAGCATAATGATAACACTCAAATCAGATTCGTTTTTTGAACTCATATATAAGAAATACGAGAACGAGGAACGCCTTTTTAAGGATAAGTTAAAAAATATCGAGATCTCAGATCTGGATGAGAATGAAAAAGAGCAGATGAAAAGGTACGAGGCAATAAAAACACTGAGAAAGGCTGTTAAGTTCAATGTGAATTCAGATCATAACACCATAGATCTTTCTGTCAAACTGGAGGATAAATACTTTGCATACGAACTTATGAATTTTCTTCTGGAGTCTTTAAGACACTATATCCGGGACCATAACATAAGCAATCTGGAATCGGACATAGAATTTTATCAGACTCTCCTTAAAAAAGCTACAGACCCTACAATAAAAAGAATAATTGATATTAAGCTCACAGAAAAGCTGGAAAGAAAATTTGTATTGTCCTACAATGTGTTCACTGTCGTGGAACGCCCTTTTATACCAGCAAGAAGGGTATCTCCAAACAGGAGTATGATCGTTATTATTACAACCCTCATCGGAGCATTCCTGTCTTTTATGATCGTAGAATTAAAACCGGTGTTTATCCGAATATATAAACTTATAAGGGAGTAAACCCAGCAGTGCCGGATCATTTTTATTATATTCTCATATCCATTCTGATTTTTTCAGTTTTTTTTTCATGGCTGAAATCCGGCAATATTATTAATCCCCTGACTCTCTTTGTTCTCTGGTGGGGTACTTTTATTTTTGTTTCAAGCTTGAATCTTATCGGTATGAATATACCCTCAATGCATACATATTACCTGATATTTTTGTCCATGTCCATGTATGCTGCGGGAAGTATAACTTTTCTCCCTTACCAGAACAGGATGCGGAAGGATATAACTGCACAAAAGTCTAAATATACTCTTCCGCTCAAATTAAAGATATTTTTGATACTTCAATTCGCTCTGACCGTATTCTTGATAAGTTATTCAGGAAAAGCACTTTCCATGTTAAGGACTATGGATCCTGGAACTTTTAGAGCACTGGTATTTACAGATGAAGGTATTTTTGGAGCGAACAAAAAATATTTTACTTTTATTATATCTCCTTCACTCTATATATCTTGCTTTATCATTACAAGCGGTGTATTCATAAAAAAAATACCAAAATATTTTCTGGTCTTATCTTTTATAAACCTAATGCTCTACAGTTCAATAACTGCCGGAAGAGCCCCCATATTTATTGCTACCATTACACTTCTTTTAGGCTTTTTATATAATTTAAACTTTAAAAAAATAGATCTCAAATTACGGTATATTCTCATGATAGCAGTACCTCTGATATTCGTTGTATGGATGAGTGTTTTCAGAAAATCGTTCACGGCGGGGTCTAAATCTATTTATGATATTTTTTTGGAATATTTTATCTGGTATTTTACAGGACCCTTTACCGCCTTTGATTATTTTTTGCATAATATGAAAGGCGGAATAAATTATGACCATTCGGTCATAAGAGGTGTGTTTGCAGGTCTGGAGGACCTTTTCGATCCGCTTTTAGAAAAATTATTCCCGGGTTTTACACAAATAAACGAATCTTTTCACTCCTTTACAAGAACATTCAGATCGCTCGGCGGAGCAGCTTCGCGTCATAATTCACACTATACAATGCTCTATACCTTTGTAAGAGACGCAGGTACATACGGGGTCGTAATATTTTCTTATTTGTTCGGAGCTGTGGTTGCTTCTGTTTACAGATGTTACATAAAAAGGCAGACTCTTACAAATTTTTCTGTTCTTCTGATACTCACATATCTGAGCATCATAGGAACAATGAGGTGGGAACTTAGGTATATCTGGAGCTGGGCCTCAATTCTTGGCATATTATTTCTAACAAAAAAAGTCGTGGTAGAAAAAAACGGCACAAGCCCGGGGATTCGGAACTAGATATGTATAAAAGCAATCTGATCAATTTAATGATCTCATATGTCGGACTAGTTGTCGGTTTATTCAACACTGTTTTTAAGCCCAAAGTCATGACTGCCGAAGAGATAGGTATTTTTAGTACGGTAATTTCAATAACACTTTTGCTCAAGCTGCTGTCACTTGGTGGTTTAACAAGCGTTATTATGAAATTTTACCCTGAATATGAACATAGTAAAGACAAAAGAAAATTCATTTCATCAACTGTGATCACTTCGTACATTATTCTTGTTTTTGTGATCCTCGTGTTGTTTTCCGGCAAAAATATACTGGTAGGGTATTTTAATAACGGTTCGATTAATGAATACTTCATATATATACCA
>JAWOER010000009.1:0-4233 GCA_046482655.1 Candidatus Delongbacteria bacterium
ACCGTCATTATCCAGATCAGTGACGGCCGGAGACCCTAATTCATACCTGTTAAGATCGTTCACCTTTACAGGGAAACCCTCAAGCAGATCTCCGCTCTGACCCGAGTAACACCAGATCCTGGAATTCGGATCGGTAAAAAGAATATCAAGAATGCCGTCTCCGTCAAGATCCGCAATGGAAGGATGCGACATATTGTTTTGGGTTATTCTGGGATCAAGATCAACAGGAAAGTTTAAATGAGAATTAAAGCTTTCGTCAAACAGATAGAGCTTTGAAGCTGTAAGTACAATTATCTCAGTATCACCGTCATTATCAATATCTGCAAAAGAAACAGGCGGCGTCAGATCATAAAGGGCAGGTGATCTCATCTCTAGGTCTATTCCCCCCTGAGTTATAGATCTTTCAATTATTGTGCTCCCGTCAAATTCAAAACTGAATAATTTACCGTAAGACCCGTAACTTTCTGTCAGGGCGTATATTTCAAATATACCGTCGCTGTCAGTATCACAAAATGAAAGTGATGTCTGAATTTTTGCTGGCAGTGAATATTGAGTTATGGGACTGACATTTACAGGATCATAGACCAGTATGTCCTTTCCGACATCTACTATCAGTTCTTTGCTACCGTCACCATTCAGGTCAATTATGGAAGGGGAGTGAACATAATAGCTGTCCGCATCAGAATAAATGGGATAGTTATTCATTATATCGAGTCCGCCCCCATTGTATTTAAGACCGTATATATATGAGCCCTCCTCCGGGCTGCCTCCTATATTACCGTTAAAAACAGAAATAAATATCTCCATAGATCCGTCGTTGTCAAGATCATTTAGAACAGGTGCATTCTCCATAACATAACCGTAAATTTTTCTCTGTGCTTTAATAATACCGCTTTCGAGAGATATTACTTTTACAAGCGTGCTGTCTCCTGATGAATACAGGTAATTTACCATGTCGTTTATGCCGTCGCCGGTAATATCGCCCACGGCATAACCCTGCTGGAATGACATTCCCGAAAAACCGTTCGTATCGGCCTGGTGCAGTATCCCGCTGTCATTTATCAGGCTTCCGTCGCTGTTTATTCCCGCAACGGTTGAATTTTTTGTACTCGATATCAGCATGTTGTCCAGATATACCGGATTATAAGACTCAAAAGGCGACACTTTGAAAGTTTTTCCCTTGTAAAGCGGTATCGGATCAACTTTTGCCTGACTGCTTAAATAAAATTCTCTTTTTAGCGAATCCACTGCACCTACCTTAAAATAAACCGGCGTCTTCTCATTATAAAAAAATGAATATTCATTACTCTTTAATATATCGGTATTCAACTGTATTTTTTCTGAAAAATCGCTGTTATATGACATATAGACATTAAATCCCAGTATATTCTCGTGGTCATGAAGCCATTCCAGACCTATCCTGTCCTCAGAATGATCGGCGAACAGTTCCGAACTCCCGGACGGTTCGGGAACAGAAAGATCAAATTCATCTGTAAAATATTCCGTTCCGCCGTTAACCGAAAATCCGAACCTGTAAGTATTAACAGAGTCAACAGCGAAAGTCAGAGGATCGTTCACAATACTGTATCCGGGAATGTCGTATAAAGTGACCATACTCTTTGTGGCCGGATCTTCTGTCTTGTGGTATAGAGACTTAAAGCAATAGTAAATACTTATCCTAACTTTGTCAATCGTACCCTTAACGGGATTTACAAACACCGGAGATATAGTATTCCCTTCTCTGGAAAAAGACTCCATTTTTAGCCGGGGAGCTGAAAGAGGTACCCGTATTTTGTCTTTAAAGAGAAGTGTTCCGGATACTCTTTTGATCTCAAATTCAACTACAGCCGAAGAATCATTTGCAAAAGGGTCGGATGCTGAAAACATCATATCGAACAGTTTAATTTCCGAAGTTGTGCCCTCTGCAGGTACTTTAAATTTTTCATATCCCGCATTTATAGTAATATCAGAATGATCAACACCTGTAATATTTGCAGAAAGAGTATCAATTCCGGTCGGATTGAATTGGGTGTTAAATATCAATGATACAGAGAAAGATTCATTATTTTCAATAACACCCGAGCTGTTCTGGTCAGAAGGCTTTACCTGACTTATATCAAAACCGATATCGGAAGGATCTGAAACCGGGTAACGCTCAGTCTTAAGAAAACATTCCTGCGAGTAAAAGCTTACATTAACGCTGTCAGCGGTCAGATCGTCATATTCCAGTGTAAATGAAGTACCCGTGGCTTTGGTTCTGGAAAGAATATTATCAGAGTCCGAAAGCGTTACAAATACCGTATCGCTGAAAGACGTGTTAAACATACCCTCCACAGTTGAGTTTCCTTTTCTGAATGTTCCCATGCTTGAGATATCTATTTCGAGAGGTTCTTTTAAGAAAGGCTTGTTGGAAGGATCGCCCAAAAGATTGTAGGAATGTGACAAAAATATACCCCTGCGGGCGTTCTTCATTTCACCATAAACGATCTTTGCCTGCGACAGACTCTCTCCGTAACTGAAATTCCTGTTCAGCTGCCGGAAAAAATAAGCTATAAAATTATCTGAAGTGTAAACGAACTCCGCCGCACCGCTTCCTACATAGTTGACACACCCGCCCGAAGGATTTATCATTGCCTTTCTTGCAAAACTGTCTTTTGAATAACTGCCCGTTTTGCATGCTCCCAAAAGATAGAGACCCGAAACTCCGCTCAGATCAAGTATGTCATCACTCCATATCTTAAAATCATAGTCTTTTTGTCTGATATTATGATAGTCCCCGTGAGACTGCGTGTAAACAAAATTATATCCGCTCTCCAGGCTGGACAAAATACCATCTCTGCCGAAACCGGGAGATAAGCCCTCATAAAGACTGTCTTTTGTAAATGTTTCGGGAAATTCTTCCTTTGCATTATTGCATAATTCTCTTCCGTCGCCGGCATAATCAATATCAAATCCGCCAAAAAATGCTGAAGTGTTAAATCCGGCACGGTAGTCCCTGCCTGCAGAGTAATAGTTTATGGTCTTATCTATAATTGAGTTTAGCTCTCCGGCTGTGTTACCCGGAAATCTTCCGACATAAACATCCTGATAGTAATCCGGATCGTCACTGACCTCAAAATATATGCCGTTGCCGTTTTTGTCGGGATATATATCCAACTGGGAGTAAAAGGCATCTGTATGAACATTTCCCGTAAATTCCGATACATACGGGAGAGCTTCACCTACCGGTATAATACTGTAGCCGCCGCCGAGAAGTACGAATTTTACATCGTTCTGTAAATAAGCATCCTTTATATAATTCCTGATCTTTATGACTTCACTCTCACCAGGATATTCGGCATAAATATCTTCGATACACTTTATTCTCGTATCAAAACCCTGAAGTGTTTTGAAATCTTTGTATCTTTCAAATAGGGTTTCGAATTTTTGTAAAGTAATGATCACCATATCCGACTTATGATAAATATCGGACTTGGGGGTGTCAGATGATTTGAAAGAAACAAGATCATAGTTTATTGAAGTGGTAAAGAATAAAGAGTCGTTGTAAATATAGAAGGGGTTTTTTTCCAAAACAGAAAATCCGCCGTGCCTTTTTATGCCCCTTGCGCCGATATCAATCTGATACTGCGGAAATTTTTTGCCCCAGATTTCAACCTGTTCCTCGTCATCAAAATATTCTATTCCCAGATCAGGCTTGATCAGTATCGAATCGGAAGAGTTGATATTAACTTCTTCTGCGTACTGCCCACCCAAAAAATCCTCCTGCCAGACAACGGGAAAACTGTAGCCGAAAGGTTTGTGATATTTATAAACCTTTTCCTTGTATGATATGGTGAGCGAATCGTCAGAAAATGTATAGTCGTTAATATCAAAATTAATGGTATCGCAATATGTAAGAGCAGTAAGAACCATAAGAAAGCTTATTAAAAATATTTTCATAGTATTCACCTTATATCCTTATCTGATTATCTCGCTTTTGCTCCTTCTTCCGCTGCTTCTGAGTCTGGTGTTCTTTTTCCAGTGGACATTGTCTTTATCGGGATGGTCAATATTGTAATGAAGTCCCCTGGATTCTTTTCTGAAACCTGCGAATCTGACCATAAGGTATGCATTATCGGCAATATTTCTCAATTCAATGGTCTCCTTTGAAAGTTCTGTCTGCATATAATAGTCCCTGGCCTGCCACGCAAGAAGATCTATCATTTTTTCTGCCATCTTTAGCCTTTCGTCACT
>JAWOER010000163.1:0-4107 GCA_046482655.1 Candidatus Delongbacteria bacterium
GATATGAAAAATTTAAATGCGGCCATAGCTAATATAGGTATTACATATGAATGTATGGGTAAATATAAATTAGCCCTCGAATCAAATGATGAGCTTCTTGATCTTGCTGCAGCAGTAGGTGACAGATATATGATGTCCGCAGCCTATTGTAACAGGGGGGTGAATTATGAAAATATGGGATATTTTGAAGATGCAGAGAAAAATTATTTCGAAAGTATGAAAATATCCGAAAATATAGGAGATATTGAAGGAAATGCACTCATGCTCAGGAATATCGGCAGTTTGTATTTATCAAGGAATGATTATGATAGAGCATCAATATATCTGAATAAGTCCCTTGAAATATCAGAAAAAATAAATTTAGAGTGGAATCTTTTGGAATTGTATATAGTACTAATTGAATTGAATTTAATTTTTTATAAGCTTGAATGGGCTGAAAAATTTTGTAATAAACTAAAGAATATTGTAAATAAATCAGACTATGATAATTCTCAAAAATTAAACGCATACAGGAATATAATCATATTTTATAAATCTAAAAATAACGAAGAAAAGATAAAAGCGGTCGAGAAGACAGCCTTACTTGTTCAAAAAATACAAAAAACAGAAGATAAGGCAAAGATCAGTTATCAGGTTGCAAAAATGTACTATGATATGAACAATAAAAATAAAACTGATAAATCAATAAAAATTGCACTGGAAATTTTAAACAGAATATACAGTTCACAGCCAAAAAAAATGTTTAAAATTCTTATTGATGATCTTCTGAAAATGAAAATTTAATAATTAATTTCAATATTCAAATACTTTAATGTAGCGATATTTTTTGCTGGTCCATTATCTGACCCACAAAAGGCATTATATTATCGGAAACGAAAAAACAAGGAGGCAAAAATGTTGAACTACAATGGTGATCAGGAAATACTGAAATTAAAGAAGACGGGTTTCCTTTGCTCAAGGCATATACCGAAAAACTGTGAAAAAAGAACATGGGAGTGGGTAAATGTGCATAATAATAATGCCTGCTGTATTGTTACAGGATACCACTCGAGGATCGAAAAAAAAGTATTCAGAACGCTTTTGAAAGGCGATGCGAAAATAATTCTGGTTCTGTCGTCTTCTGTTCGGGGCAGTTTAAGAAAAGATGTAAAAAAAGCTGTGGAAGAAAACAGACTGCTGATTATTTCGCCTGTAGATACAAAAATAAGTAAGCCTGCACCTCTCACTGCAGAAATAAGAAATAAACTGATCGTTTTTATAAGTGATGATCTATTTATTGCTCATACAAGAAAAGGCGGATTACTGGAAAGAATAATTTCAGGCATCGAAAAACAGATCAGGCAATATAGAACGGGCAGCGAGAACCGTCTGTTTTTGCATTCGTTGAACTAACAGGAAAGATGGTTCACACAAGGACTTATCATTCGTTTTTTACTTTCTTTTTTTTAAAACATTTCGTATTATGTAAAAAAAAATCAGAGGTAAAAACATGATCTTAAAAAAGATGAATTGGTTTGCAGCACTGATGATCCTGACAGCGCTATTGCACGGTACTGTAATCCTGGATGAAGGTTTTGAAAGCGGCGTGTTCCCTCCGGCAGACTGGACTCTGGATTCGGTAGGAGAAGGGTTTCAGATCAGCAGTATCACAGGAGGAGGGCATGTCCACACCGGTTCATACGGTGCTGTCCATATGGACGACGAAGGTGAACAGGATGACTGGCTCATCAGTCCTGCGATCAGCATAGCTGAGAGTGACAATGCCTTTCTTTCGTTCTGGCAGACGGGAATGTGGCTGACCTACGGAACAAAAAATGAGATTTGTATATCTGAAGACGATGGTCTGACATGGACACAAATATACGAAGGTCTGCCCGAAAGTGATCCGGAAGATCCGGATCAGGGAGTCTGGAAGAATATCATACTTCCTCTGAGTTCATTTTCGGGAAAAGAAATAAAAATAGGTTTTCATTATGTCGGCGATTATAGTGATCAGTGGTATGTTGATGATATTGAAGTTTCCACAGATAATGAAGCCCCGGAGGTCTTAAGCCTTTCCGGTGATCCGGAACTGTTGCCGGAAACAGGAGCATACGCAGGCAGTGATATGTATCTGGATCTTGAACTTAATGACATATCCGGTGTTGATTCAGTAACAGGTTTCTACACTTTGGGCGGGGGCGGTCTTATTGAACTTGAATTTACAAAAACAAAATTTACAGAGAACTGGACAGGATCTATACCTGATGCGGATTCGGTGTGTACAGGATCGATATATTTTGAAATGTCCGATATATGCACGAATAACATTACAACCCGTGAATATAGCATAGGCTTCTATCAGGATAATAATCCTCCGGTAATGAAATCTCTTTACAACGGGATAGCAAATGTCGGTTCGGATATGACGGTTACTGTTATTGTCGAAGATGAATGTACGCTCTCTGAGGGTGCCGGATACTACAGCAGCGACGGTTTTGATACTGTTTATCAATTCGGGCTCTATCAGACAAAAAAAAATGAGTATGTTCTTAACGGAACAATACCTGCAGAAGAAACTCCAGTCTCAGGAGAGGTATATTTTGAAGTAACTGATATACACGGCAACAGTCTGGTGACCGAGCCCTTTGTTGTAAAATGGCTTCCAGGATACTTATCTCAATTCGATCTCAGGGATTATGACGGACAGAATTATGTCACTTCAGTAAAATCACAAGAGGGCGGCACCTGCTGGACTTTCGGAGCTGCGGCCAGTACTGAAAGTAATCTGATCACGACGGGAAAATGGTCTGCCAATGGAGAGACAGGAGAACCGGATATGGCTGAATACCATCTTGACTGGTGGAACGGGTTCAATCAGTTCAATAATGACGATATTCTTCCTGACACCGGTGAAGGGCTCGAAGTTCATATGGGTGGTGATTATCTCGTGACGGCAGCCTATACTTCAAGAGGAGAAGGTTTTGTAAGAAATGTTGACGGCCAGTCCTATGAAACACCGCCGAGAAGAACTGATGACTCATATCACTATTATTATCCCAGGCATATAGAATGGTTCACTGTAAATGATCAGCTGAACGGTATAGATTTGATAAAGGAGAAAGTAATGACAGTGGGTGCCGTTGGAACATGTATGATGTACGACTCCGGGTTCATAAATTATGAATATGAACACTATCAGCCGGCTTCAGATCCTCAGGAACCCAATCACGCCGTGACAATTATAGGATGGGATGACTATAGAATTACGCAGGCTCCGGAAGGGCCGGGTGCCTGGCTGGTCAAGAACAGCTGGGGCGAAAGCTGGGGTTACAGCGGCTATTTCTGGATATCATATTATGACAAGCACGCCTGCAAAAACTGGGAAATGGGAGCGATCTCATTTCGCGATACGGAACCTCTGCAGTATGATAATATTTATTATCACGACTACCACGGCTGGCGTGACACGGCAGAGGATATTCAGGCGGCTTTTAATGCGTTTACGGCTGAGAGGAACGAATACCTGAAAGCTGTTAGTTTTTATACTCCTCAGGATGATGTGACTTTTAATGCTGTAGTTTTTGATACTTTTGAGGGTAATGTTCTTTCTGATGAGCTTGCCTCCCTGTCAGGCGGTTTCTCGCACAGGGGTTTCCATACGGTAGATCTGCCTGATCCTGTATATTTGGATGAGGGTAATGATTTTTATGTTTATCTGTCATTTTCTCACGGTGGACAGCCTTATGACAGAACCTCTGACATCCCCGTTCTTTTGGGTGCTAAGAGCAGAGCAACAGTGCGTTCAACTGCATCTGCAGGTGAAAGTTACTATTACGACGGCGTCAACTGGGTGGATATGCAGAATTATGACGGTGACGATTATCCAAAAACATCGAATTTCTGCATAAAGGCTTTAACAAATGGCGTGAGCAGTATTGAAAACAGTGATGCTTTGCCGGATAAATTTAAGCTTTACCAGAACTATCCGAATCCGTTTAATCCGGAAACGAGTATAAAATATTCTTTAAAAAACGATTCTTTCGTAAATTTGGATGTATTTAATCTGAAAGGAGAGAAAGTCGCAGAACTGGTTAATGAAGAAAGTAATGCTGGAATTCACAAAGT